>NZ_JBXKIW010000090.1:0-30075 GCF_056995035.1 Romboutsia sp.
AAGGTTTCATACTTTTTAATAAAATTTCATTAACTTCATTAAATACTTCTTTAATATTCATATAATCTACCTCTTCTTTAGTATTTTTTTGATATTTTTTCCCTTATTTCATCTATTTTTTCATGGAATTAAGCAAAATAAAAGCCTAGCATTTATCACTAAGCTTTCATTTATATTTTAACACTATTTATATGATTTATTTACTTTCATACGTTTTTATTTTATCTTTTAATATTCTTATTTATTTTTTAGGGAATTTATCATCTGACCAAACTAAATTTCCTAATCTATTTTTTATTGGTTCTTCAACCTTAATCTCTTCTTGTTTTTTTTCTACTACTGCTTCTAATAGTTTTTCTTCTAATTCTTCCATTCCTCTAAAATTAACTGAGTCAAAATTATTTTCACTTGTATAATTTTCATTATTTTCATCTATACTTCTTTTTATTTCACTATCTTTTTCTTTAATCGACTGCTTAATTCTTTTTTTCTTAAGTCCTATATTTGTTTTATTATTATTATTTTGTTCTATTGGTTGACTTAATTCTTCCTTTATTTCTTTAGCATTACTTTGTAATGATTTAGGTTTTTTAGTTATTTTGTTTGAACCTTTGTCTTTACTTACGTGATTATCACTATTTTTTTTACTGTTTTCTTTTGGTTTTTCTTGTTTGCTTTTATCCATTTTACTACTATTTTTACTTTGTTTAGTTTGTTTAGTTTTTTTATTAGTTGCATCTTTTGAATTTGAAGATGATTTCTTTCCCTTAGACGCTGACTTCTTGCCACCTAATCCTAAGTTCAACTTTAGTCCACCTGATTTTTTAGGTTTTGACTCTTCTACACTATCTAATCCAAAATCACTTCTTTTTTCTTCTGGTACTAAATCATTTAATATTATTTCATTAAAATCCTCTTGATATTTTTGTTTATTTTCAGAAGTTTTTCCAACTTGATTAGGATTTTTTTCTTTAGATGACTTTTTACGGTTCTTTCCATTCATTCTAAACATTATAACACCCCCTTAAAATACTCTTTATGTTATGTATATTATATTAAGGGGGTAAATATCATTGATTTATTAAATTTTTTTAGGAGGTCTTGGCCCTATATATTGGTACAAGTTGGTTTTTAACATACCATTGTATAGTTTCCTTCTTTTATCCGCTTCTTTTCCAAATTCATTTTCAAATTCTTCATATGAAGTTATTAAGTAGTAAGACCAATTTTTAAGTTCTTTAAAAGTATATCCTAAATTCTTGTAAAGACTTTGTACACTTTCTTTATCTTCAAGTCTTTCTCCATATGGTGGATTTGTAACTATAAATCCATATTCTTCATCACTTTTAAAGTCAAGAGCATCTGCTACACCAAATTCTATGTACTCCTCTACTCCTGCTATTTCAGCGTTTTCTCTTGCTATTTCTATAGCTTCTTCATCTATATCATATCCGTAGATTTTAAATTTAACATCCTCATCTATTTTATCATAGGCATCTTTTCTTATATCCCACCAAATCTTTTTTTCTATAGTTCTCCACTTTTCAGATATGAAATTACGATTAAGTCCTGGTGCCATGTTTATTCCCATCATTGCTGCTTCTATTAAAAGGGTTCCCGAGCCACACATAGGGTCAACTAGTGTTCTTCCTGGTCTCCATGGATTTAAATACATTATACCTGCTGCTAATGTCTCTCTTATAGGTGCTTTATTAGCTTTCTCTCTATATCCTCTTTTGTGAAGAGCATCTCCTGTCGTATCTATAGATAATGTTACTTTATCTTTATGTATGAAAACATATATTGGATATTTTTCTTTATCTTCTTTTATAAGTCCTGTTTCTAAATAACTTTTCTTTAAACTTTCAACTATTGCTTTTTTTACAATTGATTGTATATCTGGTGTACTATATAACTTTGATTTTATTGAAGATGCCTTAGAAACAGGGAACTGCGCTCCATATGGTATATATTTTGCCCAATCAATTCTTTTAGTTCCTTCAAATAATTCATCAAAGCTTTTAGCTTCAAACTCTGCAATTTTAAGATTTACTCTTTCTGCGCATCTAAGCCACATATTAGCTTTTGCTATCCCATCTTCTTCTGTTTTATATGTTATTCTTCCATCTTCTGTTGTTATTATTTCAAACCCTAAATCTTTTATTTCTCTCGCTAACATTTTTTCCATACCAAAAAAGCAAGGTGATATTAATGTATAATTTTTCATGTCTTCCTCCTATTTTTGTATTGCCTTATTCATGTTGCCCATTTCATATCCTGCCATATCCAAGGTAACATACTTAAATCCAATTTGTTTTAATTTATTATTTGTTTTATCTAGTTTATCTTCACTAAAGAATTTATGTATTTCATCTTTTCCTACTTCAATTCTTGCAATATCTTCATGAGCTCTTACTCTAAATTGATTAAATCCTAATTCTATTAAATAGTCTTCACTTTTTTCTATTTTTCTAAGCGCCTCTTTTGTGATTTTCACTCCATATGGGATTCTAGTTGCAAGACATGCAAAAGCTGGCTTATTAAAGGTTTCAAGTTTCATTTCTTTGGATAAAATTCTTATATCTTCCTTAGTTAAGTTACATTCTTTTAAGGGGCTAATTATATTGAGTTCTCTCAATGCTTTAAGTCCCGGTCTATAATCACCTAAATCATCTAAATTAGTTCCATCTACTACATACTTTATATTATGCTCTTTTGCTACTGATTTTACTGTATCAAATACTGCTTTTTTACAGTGATAACATCTATCTGCGTTATTTTGTATAAACTCTTTTACTTCAAAATTATCAACATTAACTACAACATGTTTAACATCAAATTCATTAGCATATTGTTTAGCTTCTTCGATTTCTCGATCAGAGTGCATCATAGCATGAAGGGTTACTGCAATAGCATTATCTCCTAATGTATCTTTTGCTACTTTAAGTAAAAAATTACTATCTACTCCACCTGAGTATGCTACTGCTACACTTTCTAATTCTATAAGTCTAGCTTTAAGTTTTTCTAGTTTTTTACTTACTTCCATATAATTACCTCCATAAAAGCATAATAAACTAATTATATAAAATATACACATATAAATCAAACTTTAATTTCGTGTATGCCGATTCAAATTTGAAATTTATGGGTAATTATTGTATTATTAAAGTTATTAGGGGTGATGACAGTGAATATTAATTATGACATCTTACAAAATTTACTTAGATGCAACAAAAATATCAAATTAAAGTTTAGGGAAAATAGTAATATCTTAGATATATTATCTTATTCTCAGGTTATTTTAACTTTAGAATTAGATAATAATGATGTAGCACTTAATAGTAAGCTTATTTATGATAGCATTGTTGATTTAGAAGGTATTACTATGTACATACCTAAAATATATATTAAGGAAAATTAAATTCTTTATTTCGAATAATTTATAATACCTTAGCATTATAAAATAGCGTACATTATGTACGCTATCTTTTATATATACATCTATTAAATTATACGTTTATTTTTTATAATTATTTAATTTCCTTAGAGTTATATATTCTTATTGCAATCCCCATAGAAGCCGCTAATACTATTATATTAAATAACGCTAATATTAACGGCATTCCCATACTATCAACAATTTTATATAATGATTTCATTAACTGTCGGTTTGAAATTATCTCTGGTGTTATAAATGCAGGTGCCATTGCTATAACCATAACAACTATTGATATTACTTTTCCTTTGTTTGCTCCATATTTTAACACAGCTGGTATTACAATACCTATAGCAACTATTACTGTTGTTATTCCTGTTCCTATTAATATTTCTAACGGCACATCTATATTTCTTATTTTTGATGCTATGAAACATATTGCTAAAGTTATAGTTGTCGCTATTAATATAGATATAATGCCAATTAAATATCTAGATATTACATATTCTTTTCTTTTAACTGGAAGGGTTGCTATTAAATTATCTATACCGTTCATATCTTCATATGTTAATATTTGATATGTTGTTAAAAGTACTATCATTCCAAATACCATATACAAAAAACTCGGATTAAATATAGGAACAACTACCCACACAGCCCACGCAAGCCATTGTTGTTTAAGTAGATATTTTAAATTTGAAAAACTCATTCTTGTAAGATTTATAATATTATTCATAATTTTTTACCCCCTTGTATAATACATTAATATATCTTCTAAGTTTGCTTTATCATAAATAACTTCTTGCCCAAATATTTCATAAGCAGATTTAACATTTGAAGTTAATCCATCAAATCCAAAAGAATTTTCATTGAAGGATACTAATTCTTTCTTTGTATCATCATCTAATAACTCTCTATTTCCTCTTATAATTCTGTGTTTTTCTAATATAATATCTTTTTCCCCTTGAACTATTATTCTCCCATTATATATAAATACTAAATAATCAGACACCTTATCTAAGTCTGAAGTTATATGTGTTGAATAAAACACAGTTGCTTCTTCTTTTTCTATGTGTTCTTGTAATATTTCTAAAAATTCATTTCTAACTAAAGGGTCTAAGTTTGCTGTTGGTTCATCCATTATTATTAATTTAGGATGATGAGAAAGTGCCATTATAAGTTCAAATTTCTTTTGTTGTCCTTTTGAAAGTTCTTTGTATGGTTTATTTTCATTTATTTTAAATCTTTCTAAGTACTTTTTATATAATTTTTCATCCCAATTTTTATAAAAAATAGATATTCCTTTTTTTATACTTTTAAGTTTCGATTCAGGTACATATCCAGGTATTTCTCCTACATATCCAATAGTTTCTTTTATACTTATATCATCTGCTTTATATTCTTTGTCAAATATTTTTATACTTCCACTATCTTTAAATAGCATATTCATAATCAATTTTATAGTAGTTGTTTTCCCTGCGCCATTAGGACCTATAAAACCTGTTATAAATCCTTTTTTTATTTCTAAATTTTCTATATTTAATTCAAATTCATTTAATCTTTCACTTAAATCTCTAATCTCTATAGCGTTCACACCCAAACCTCCTTATACTTCTTCATAAATACTTTTGAATATTTCTAGTCCTTCTTCTAAAGTTACTCCCACAGATTTAGCTTGCCTTATTATTTCTTCTAGCTTGCTTTCAATTTCATACATAGCCATTTCTTTTAGTCTTTCAGTATTTTGATGTGCTACAAAAGTCCCTTTTCCTGTAACAGTTTCTGCAAAACCCTCTTTTTCTAATTCTTCGTAAGCTCTTTTTGTAGTTATTATACTTACCTTTATCTCCTTGGCTAAATTTCTTATTGAAGGTAATATTTCGCCTGGTTTTAAATCTCCATTTAATATTTGAGCTTTAATTTGATTTTGTATCTGTTCATACAAAGGTACTGCTGAAGAATTACTTATATTTATATTCAATTTATCACCTCGATTTTCACACACTGTATATATAGTGTGTATATAGTATATATACACATAATAACACTTATATTACACTTAGTCTATAGTTTTTATTTTACATTTACTATTAAAATTATAAATTAAACACAAAAAAAGAAGGCATAATACCTCCTTTAATTGATTTAACTATATTATAATAATTAATTATTTAGTTCCATGGAACTACTTCTACTTCGCCAAACCATATTTCCTTAAGTCTATTAGAATATTCGCCTTTATATCCTATAAATGCTAGTATTATTAACTCTACATACTTTGTTCCAATTTGAGTTATATTCCACATATCCTCTATACTTAATGTAGCTCTATTATCTCTTCTTGTTGGATGTACTATTTTATTTCTAAGATAAATTACTAAGTCTACACCATCTTCAAATCTTGATTTTATCCAATCATCAAACAAATCAAGTTCATCATTTCCATATGGAATCTTACATATATCTAGTACCATCTTGATGTTTTTAGATGCACTGTTTAAATCAAACTCTTGATCAGACAATATTTTTTCTTGTTCTACTAATATCATATATGATAATGTTTCTAGTGCTATTTGTATAGATATTATATTATTTTCTATTGTAATTTCTCCAAGTGATTCTATGTACCAATCAACAACGTTTTTAATTACTGGACCACAATACCCATCTTCTAATTTTTTGCACATAAGAGCCATATATTTTTCTATGTTGTGATGATTTGCAAGTGTGTTTGTCCATGTAGGAACAAATTTAAATGGAGTTATTATATTTTCTCTCCAAAGTCTAAATACATTATTGTTATTTTGATATCCTTTTGCTAAACATATACCAACATACCTTCCACACATAAAACTAAGCGCTGATGATATTCTATCTAAAAAATCTAGCATATTATTTGTTCTAAATAACTTGCCATCTTTCCTTTTTATTCTTCCAATATGGGTTATTATAGTACCCGATTTTGATTTTAATTCGTCATTTAATTCTTTCCTATAATCATATCTTTTATCTATTGTTATAGTAAAATCATTTATATCAAATTGTATTCTCCCTGCGAACAACTTATCCACGTGTTTTATAAGCATTCCAGGAAACTTATCTAAATTAACCACATGAAAATCAATATATTCTACGTAAGAATTTTTAGACTTTATATAATTATCATTTGTATATCCTTCTATATTAAAATCATTTATAGTATTTATTGTTACAGATATAGGCTTATAACCATATATTTCAAGTATAGCGTTATCATAATCTAACTCTAAATCAATATCTTCATCTTCATCTTCATCTTCAACAAATAGTATTTGAGCTTTAAAATTTATAGATACTGGAGGTGTCATTTTGTAATATATTATTCCACTGCATTTATATTTTTTATCTAAATAAATGCAAAATCTTCCTTCATAAATACTAATATCTTCGTCTACCTTATACCTCAAATAGTCCGATGATATAGCATTATTAACTACCTTCATAGCTAGCCCACCTTTACTTTCTTATAATACTATATCATTATATCATAATAGAGTAGACAATATGCAGTTTAGCCAAGAATTAATTATTTATTATTTTGAAATTATATTTTTTACTTTAATTAAAAATACCTTCTAGTAAATAGACTAGAAGGCTTATAAATTCTTAAATGCAGTTGAAAGCATTAACTTTATTCTATTTAACTGATTAGTTTCACTAGCTGAAGGGTCATAATCAATAGGAATTATATTAGCTTTATTATAAATTCTTTTTAATTCTTTAATTTGACCTTTTCCAGTTATATGATTTGGCAAACATCCAAATGGTTGCATACATATAATATTATTTACGCCATCTTCTATCAACTCTATCATTTCACCAGTTAGTAACCATCCTTCTCCCGTTTGATTTCCAATAGATATTACATTTTGAGTATTTTCTGCTAAATGATTTATACTATTAGGACATGTAAATCTTTTACTTCTTTTAAGTTCTTCCTTGTATGTCTTTTGATACATTTCCATAATCCATATAGCAGTCTTTCCAATTTCTTTATTTAACCAAGTTCCTTCTAAATACTTATACTTATATACAGTGTTTAAAGAACAACTATAGAAAAAATTTATAAGTTCTGGTACTACAGCTTCTCCACCTTCACTTTCTATAATATCTACTAAATAATTATTTGCAAGTGGATGAAATTTAACTAGTATCTCTCCTACTAATCCTACTTTTGGCTTTTTTATATCCAATATTTCTAAATTATCAAACTCACAAACTATATCTTTTATATTTTTCATAAAAGTAGGTATACTCGCCTTTTCTAAAGAATCTTTGCATATTAGAGCCCATTTTTCATAGAGAGCATTACTACTTCCTTTATGTTTTTCATATGGTCTTACTCTATACAGCCCCTTCATAAGTAAGTCTCCATATATTACTGACATGAAAATTCTATTTATTAATTTAAAAGGTATATTTTTTATAAGTCCATTCTTTTCAATTCCATTTACACTTAATGATATTACAGGTATATTTTTAAATCCTGCATCATATAATGCTTTTCTTAAAAAACCTATATAATTTGTTGCTCTGCATCCTCCACCAGTTTGAGTTATTGCAACGGATGTATTTTCTAAATCATACATCCCTGATTTTAGAGCACTTATTATTTGACCTATTACAATTATAGCTGGATAACAAGCATCATTATTTACATATCTCAATCCTTCTTCTATTATCTTAACATCTGTGCTATTTAAGATTTCTATATTAAATCCGCTCAAGTTAATAGCTTTTTCAAAAAATTGAAAATGTATAGGAGACATTTGTGGAGCTAAAATAGTATGTTTTGTAGTTAATTCGCCTTTTATATATTCTATTTCTTTATTTTTTATATACATTTTATTTCTATCATTTAATTTTCTTTCTCTTACTGCTGCTTTTAATGATCTTAGTCTAATTTTTGCTGCTCCTAAGTTATTTCCTTCATCTATCTTTATAACTGTATAAATTTTTGAACTTTCATCTAGTATTTCTTGAACTTGGTCTATTGTAACTGCATCGATTCCACATCCAAAAGAATTTAATTGAACTAATTCTAAATTATCTTGTTCTTTAATAAAACTTGCTGCTCTATATAATCTTGAATGATATACCCATTGATCTACAACTCTTAAAGGTCTTTTTACATGACCAAGATGACATATAGAGTCCTCTGTAAGCACTGCCATATCTAAAGAGTTTATAAGTTCTGGTATTCCATGATTTATCTCTGGATCTACATGATAAGGTCTACCACATAAAACTATTCCTCTTAACCCTTTTTCATTTATTTCTAAAAGAGCTTTTTCTCCTTGTTGTTGTATATCTTTTTTGAAGTTTTCTTGTTCTTTAGTTGCTTTATCTACTGCTTTCTCTACATTTATTTTTAATATTTCATCAAAATATTTTGAAAGTTCTTCATACAATCTACTTTTTAATTTTTCCTTATTATTTAAACTTATAAATGGATTTATATAAGTAATATTATTTTCTCTTAATTCTTCAACATTGTTTTTTATAACTTCTGAATAAGATATAACCACTGGACAATTATAATGATTATTTGCAAAAGTATCTTCTTTCTTCTCATTTGTTATACATGGATAAAATATATGATTTATTCCTTTTTCTATTAAATTTTCTATATGTCCATGAGCTATTTTAGCTGGATAGCAGGCTGTTTCAGATGCTATAGATGTGATTCCTTTTTCATAAATATCTTTTGATGATCTATCTGATAATACTACTCTAAAGCCAAGTTCTGTGAAAAACGTATGCCAAAATGGATAATCTTCATACATATTTAAAACTCTCGGTATTCCAATTTTCCCCATTATAGTTTCTTTTTTTCCTAATGATTTATATCTAAAAAGTCTATTATATTTATATTTGAATAAATTTATATTTTTATGATTATTTGGACTTCTCTTACTGTCATGTATTAACTCTCCCTTTTCACACCTATTTCCTGATATAAATACCTCCTCATCAGAAAATTTATTTATAGTTAATAAGCAATTATTAGAACACCCTCCACATCTTTTTACACTAACGTCTAAACTTGTATTTTTAAGATGTTCTTTATTTAAAAGCTTAGTTTCATATCCTTGTTCATATTTTTCCTTAGAAATTAATGCTGCTCCAAATGCTCCCATTATTCCTGATATAGATGGCCTTATAACTTCTTTTCCTATTAATTTTTCAAAACTTCTAAGAACTAAATCATTATAAAATGTACCACCTTGAACTACTATGTGTTCTCCAATATCATTTATATCTCTTATTTTTATAACCTTAAACAATGCATTTTTTATAACTGAATAGGATAATCCTGCTGATATATCCGAAATACTAGCTCCTTCTTTTTGAGCTTGCTTAACTCTAGAGTTCATAAACACAGTACATCTTGATCCTAAATCTACAGGATACTTTGAATATATTCCCTTATTTGAAAACTCTTTTATATTCATAGATAAGGAAGTTGCAAAAGTTTCTAAAAATGAACCACATCCCGATGAACACGCTTCATTTAAAATGATACTATCTATGACGCCATTTTTTATTTTTAGACATTTCATGTCTTGTCCACCGATATCTAGTATAAAATCTACATCTTTATTAAAAAATTTAGCTGATTTATAATGCGCTATGGTTTCAATTTCTCCATAATCTACTTTTAATGCCTTTTTTATCAATCCTTCTCCATAGCCTGTGACTGTAGATGATACTATTTTAATTTTTGGTGGCAAGACTTCATATATTTTATTCATAACATTTATAATTGTTTCTAATGGGCTGCCTTCATTGCTACTATAATGAGAATAAAGTAAGTTTCCTTCTTCATCTATTAATACAGCCTTTGTTGTTGTAGATCCTGCGTCTATTCCTAAGAAGCAATTTCCTGTAAAATATTTTATATTTTTATGTAAAACATTATTTTTTTCATGTCTTTTTACAAAATATTTATATTCATTTTCATCTTTAAATAATGGCTCTAATTTATTTACATTATCAAAATTATCTTTATCTAAATTTTGTATTTCATCTATTAAAGTTTTTAAATCTATATTTTCTTCTTCCTCTGATAATAAACTCGCTCCCATAGCTACATAAAGTTGAGCATTTTCTGGAAGTATTATATCTTTTTCATCTAAGTTTAATACTTTCTTAAAAGCTACTATAAGTTGAGATAAAAAGTATAGCGGACCACCTAAAAATGCAATTTTTCCTTTAATTTTTCTTCCACAAGCTAAAACACTTACAGTTTGCACAACTACAGCATTAAAAATACTCATAGCTATATCTGATTTTTTAGCTCCATCATTTATAAGTGGTTGAATATCTGTTTTTGCAAATACACCACACCTTGATGCTATAGGATAAATTACTTTATAGTCCTTGGCTAGCTCATTAAGACCTATTGCATCTGTTTGTAAAAGAGAAGCCATTTGATCTATAAATGAACCTGTTCCACCTGCACATATACCATTCATTCTTTGATCTATTCCGTTACTTAAATACGTTATTTTTGCATCTTCTCCACCAAGTTCTATGACTACATCTGTCTGAGGATAAAAATATTCTATTGCCTTTGTAGATGATATAACTTCCTGAACAAATTTCACACCAATTTTTTTTGATATGTCTATTCCTCCTGAACCTGTTATCACAATAGTTATTTTTGAGTTTCCTAAATTACCATAAATATTAACTAGTACTTCTTTTACAGATTTTTTTATATCAGAATAATGTCGTTTATATTCTTTATACACTATATCATCTTTATTATTAAGTACTACTGTTTTAACTGTTGTTGATCCGATATCAATGCCTATACGAAATAATTCCTCCATTTATATCCCCCCACAATGCATAAATGTATTTGACTATTGTAATGTTTTAAGAAGTATATTACCTACTATTAACATTTATGCTTTGAGTCATATTTATATGTAGTATAATTTGTTTTACACATATTTTTATAATTCGATGTAATGTTTATAACTTAGAATATAAGATGCTTATTTGGGTTAAATTATTATTGTTAGAAAATTTATATCATAGGAGGAATGTATGGCAAAGAATAAAAGTTTAAAAAAACCAAAGCAATCTAAAAATATAGCTAATACAAGTTTAGAATTTGCAGAAGAACTTAATATTGATCCACAATTAAGACCTGCTAAAACTGGCTCTGTTAGCCAAAATACAGCTAGACCTGTAAAGCCTCGTAAAAAATAGCAAAGATAATTTAATCATCAATAGTATTTTAATCATTAAAATTTGAGTTTTCAAAATTAATTGGCACGTTAATTAACTCTGTACTTAGTAAAAAATAGACTTGAATTTTCCAATTCAAGTCTATTTATAATAACAAAACTTATTTAATTATTTACTTAATGCTAAAACTTTATTAATTTTACATTCATATCTTTAACTAAATTTCGTTCTAGTAATAATTATATACTTATCCTATAATCATAAATATAAAGTGAGATGCTACCCCTGCACAAATACCACCTATGGTATGTGCAAATATAGCTTTACTTGTTAATTCTCTTGCATTTAAAGCATCCATCATACCGACATGCGTACTTAAATATCCACTCCAACACATACCCATAGCTGTGAATACTGCTATATCATTAGGCGTTATTACACCATCTGCTATAAATTGAGGTACTAAACTCATTGCAGCACCAACAGCGCCCAGTGAAGTTATTGGGAATGCTATAGCCTCTGCTGATGTAAATCCAAATAATGGTTCTAATATAAAACTAAGTTTTTCTCCTATTACAGGAAGAAGAGCTATACCTTCATATGCAACGCCTGTATAAATAGCTTGTCCTGTATTTGGATCTGTTGATGGTCCAAAAGTTAATAGCATTACAAATGTACATACAATTAAAACACCTGGTACTATAGCTAATCCTAAATCGACTCCCGACTTACCACCTTCTAGCATAGTATCTAATACTCGTTGAAATACGCTTCCATCTCTAATTTCTCTATATTCTTCACATTTTTCTATATTTTCATTAATATTATTTTTTGTACTATCATAATTATAAAATTTCTTAGTAAAATGTAACATTATCCTAACACTAACTATACTACCTATTATTGCTCCAATATTTCCTATTATTGCAGGCAATACATATTGCTTTCCTTGAGATATCATAAATGTTGTTACAATTAGACCCATACCGAAAGCTGTTCCTAAATTACATAAAGCTGGTACTTGATAGTTTTTAAAATATTGAACAAATTTCTTATCTTTACTAAATGATATTATAGCAGGATTATCAGATAAATAAGTAGTTATAGCTCCAGCTATACTTGCTCCAGGCAATCCATATAACGGTTTCATAAAAATAGCAAACATTTTATTTAAAAGTGATATGACTCCAAATTCTGAAAGTAGCGCACTGAGCGCTCCAGCAAGCACTGCCATTGCCATTATTAAAAATACTGTGTTTAGAAGTAAATCATGTGCTGTATTCATTATTACTTTAAACATTATGCCAGCCCCCATAATGCTAGATACATAACCAAATCCTACTAATAAAAGAGTTATAAATATAAAAGTTTCAATACTTATAGACTTGACTTGTCTTTTTGTTACACTTTTCTCCATATTAAATCATCCCCTTATAAAATATTATACTTTGACTCATTTTATAAACTTAAGTTTATAATCATTTTTTATTATATAATTATACATTAAAAAGAAATATTCTTCTATAATAAATCTTCATTTTTGTTTATTTTTTATCATTCTAAACTCATTTTATAGTATACCAATTTATAAATTATCGTTATTAAAATAAAAAAAATAGAAGAAAAGTTTCAATTTAAAATTGAAACTTTCTTCTATTTTTCATTGTCTATGCGTTGTGAGCCAAGTTCATATTTCTAACTACATAATTTACTAAATCAACAGTTCTTGTTGAGTATCCCCACTCATTATCATACCAAGAAACTACTTTAACCATATTGTTATCTAAAACCATAGTTGATAATGCATCTATTATAGATGATCTTGAATCTTGCTTATAATCTACAGATACAAGTGGCTTTTCACTATATCCTAATATACCTTTTAAGTTAGTTTCTGAAGCTTCTTTTAAAGCTTTATTTAATTCTTCAACTGTTACATCTTTCTTCAGTTCACATACTAAATCTACTAAAGAAACCGTTGGAGTCGGAACTCTTACTGAGAATCCATTTAACTTACCTTCTAGTTGAGGTAATACTTTTGCTACAGCCTTTGCTGCACCTGTAGTAGTTGGTATCATTGATTCTGCTGCTGCTCTTGCTCTTCTTAAATCCTTATGGTTCTTGTCTAATATTTGTTGGTCATTAGTATAAGAGTGTATTGTAGTCATTAACCCTTTTTCTACTCCAAAAGCATCGTCTAATATTTTTACAAACGGTGCTAAACAGTTTGTAGTACAAGATGCATTTGATATTATATTGTGTAATTCATTATCATACTTGTCCTCATTAACTCCCATAACTACTGTTAAGTCTTCATTAGATCCTGGTGCTGTTATAATTACTTTCTTAGCTCCAGCATCTATGTGTTTTTGAGCTTTTTCTCTTTGAGTGAATAATCCTGTAGATTCTATAACTACATCTACACCTAACTCTCCCCAAGGTATTTGTGATGGATCATTGTGTCTTACTATTTTTATTTCTTTAGAGTCGATTACTAAAGTATTTTCGTCTTTAACTTCGACTTCACCCTTGAATGTTCCATAGCATGAGTCATATGTAAATAAATGCGCTAAAGTCTCTGCGTTTGCTCTAGCGTTTATAGCTACTATTTCGATATTATCATCTAATCTTTCTCCTGCTATTCTTAAAACTGCTCTTCCTATTCTTCCAAATCCATTCATTCCTACTTTTATTTTCATAATTAAATCCCCCTTAGACTAAAATCTGAGCTTTCATGATTATTGTATACGAATCATTCTTATAACTCAACATATTTTATTAGTTTTTATTTATGCTTTATATTGGATAAAGTGTGTACTATTCATTTGATTAGTGTACACTTTATATATTATCATCTTTTTTGTTGTATGTAAATAGAAAAATAATATATAAATGTTCCACACTATATTTATAAAACACATTTATATAATCTCAGTAATCTTTTTTGTATTATCATGGTAATATATGAAATCTATTACTTTCCCACTTATAGTAATCCTATTAGTGAATAAAATACCTTAGTATATAAAAAAGACACTATCCTTTTGAGATAATGTCCTTTTTACATTTACATCTTTGAGTTTTAGGGGGTTTATTTACTATCTATTATAGTTTTTGTAGTATCTATATCTTTCGCCAAGCATCTTTGACTGTTAATTCTTTCATTTACTAATAAGTAATTACTTATTCCTTTTAATGCGTTTGTTAGTTTAGTTAAAAATATCATATGTATCTCTCCCTTTGTTTTGTTTCTATAAGTACATTGTATACAATATACTGTGTTGTGTCAATATTATTCGAAAGTTTATTTTTTATCACTAACTATATTCCTTTATTAATTTCCTAGTGTTTTAAGTAATAATAATGGGTAGAATATAAAAGGTTGACCTTTACAAAATCTAATTCAAAAGTTAAAATATAATAAGTATATATAGTGAGGAGTTGTTAAACATGTCATGCCCTAATTGCAAATGTAATAAATCAAAAGACACAAAAATAGATCCAAAAGAGTATGAAGAACTAAAAGAGTATTTACAAGATGAAATACAAGAATATAAGGTAATAGATTATATAAATGAACAAAATGAACATAGTACTTATGTAGAAGTAGAATTTGAAGACTATGTAATTGAACTAGAGAATTTAAATACTAATAATCTAAACTTAGATATAATCATAGATACTATAATAAAAAATAACATAAAATAATAAAGTAGACTTCAATAGTTAGTTACTAGCTACCGAAGTCTACTTTATTTATATATTTGTTAAATTACTATCTTAAGTTATTATTTTTTGACTCTATTTTCATTTTTATAATCTCTAATTGACTTTTACTTTGATTGATTTTTTGATTTATAGCATCTATTTTTAGCATAATAGAAGTCTTATCTTTTTCTGTTTCAGCATTTTCCATTTCCTCTTCCATTTTATCACTTAGCTTTTCTAACATATAAATCTTGGTGTTAAGCTTTTCATATATAGCTTCTGGATTTATATATATATTTTCTTGTTTTCTTTGTAGTAAACATACTAGATTGTAATAAACAAATGCTACAAGAATATTAACAATCATATCAAATATTGTTAAGCTCGTATTTTTACTTATAATAGATACAAACATAAAAGAAACTAAGTTAAATAAAAGTAAATTATTTAATATTTTTCTATTTTCATTGTACTTTGATTCTTCCTTATATTTCATAAATTTATAAGGGATAGCTATAGTTATTATAGGTGCTAAAAATACTATATTCATTTTTAATGCAGCTGATAACACACTTAATGCTGTTAAAAGAGTTATAGTTTTGTTAGTTAAATCTATTCTTTTCATTGTTATGATCTCCTTTTATTGAATTATACTAATATACATTTTTAGAATATAAAAATACCTCCTTGCGTAAAATAAGATTAAAACATATAATTTCTAATCTCACCTTATACTTAGAGGGTATTTTAATTACTATTTAGTATTTCCATGCATTTTTAAAATTATTTTTACACATCTTTATTCTCTAAATAATTATCTAAAGTAGTTTTTCTATATCTTAAATCAATTTTTTTATAAATATTTAATACCTTTTTCATTATTAATTTGTACTTCTAATATTACTATATGTTTATTAAATATACAAGCCATATTTAACAAACATATAGTCTATTAATTGAAGTATATTGTACTTATAATAAATTTAGAACCTTTATCTGAATTATTTAAAATAACCTATAGAATGAACTCTTTTTACATTGTCCATTCTATAGGTTACAGTTTAATTAACTCTTCCTTTTTCTTTCTTGTCATCTTCTTTATTGCATATTCTCTTTTTAATGCTTCACTTTTAGAATTAAACTCTTCAAAGTATATCAACCTAACTGGCAGTCTATACATTGTGTATTTAGCACCTTTTCCCTTATTATGAGTATCAAGTCTTTTATCTAAGTTATTTGTATATCCTGTATAAAAAGTTTTATCATTACATTCTAATATATAAATATAGTGCATAGTATCTATCCTTTAATTATATTTATATATTATTATATCAAATATTACTTCTTGGTTCTATTTTTAAGTTCTTCTTTTATATCATTAACACTAACACCTTCATTTACCATAAGCACTAATAGGTGATATACCAAGTCACTTATTTCATAAACCATTTCTTCTTTGTTTTTGTTTTTTGCTCCTATTATTACTTCACTAGCTTCTTCTCCAACTTTTTTTAATATTTTATCTAAACCTTTTTCAAATAAATAATTTGTATAAGAACCTTCTACAGGAGTATTTTTTCTATTTTCTATAAGTTCATATAAGTCGGTTACAGCATTAATTTGGTTGTCATATCCAATTACTTCATTAAAAAAGCATGAGTAATTTCCTGTATGACATGCTACACCTACTTGCTCTACTAAAAGAAGAATAGAGTCCTTATCACAGTCATAATAAAATCCCTTTAGGTTTTGTATGTTTCCTGATGTTTCTCCCTTTTTCCAAAGTTCTTTTCTACTTCTACTATAATAACAAGCTATTTTTTCTTCTAATGTTTTTCTTATCGATTCTTCATTCATATATGCAAGCATTAATACTTTATTAGTATTTATATCTTGTACTATTGCTGGTACTAATCCTTTGTCATCAAATTTTATGCCTTCTATTAATTTAATAGTATCCATAACGTCCTCCTAAAGTCTAATTTCTACACCTTTTTCTCTTAAGTATTTTTTTAAATCCGCTATTTTGATTTCTCCAAAGTGAAATACTGAAGCTGCTAGTACCCCGTCTACATTTGCATCCTTTATAGCATTGTAAAAATCATCCATAACTCCAGCTCCTCCAGATGCAATTATAGGTACATTTACTGAACTAGATATTTCTTTTAATAAATCTATGTCATATCCATTTTTCATACCATCTTCATCTATACTATTTACAACTATTTCACCAGCCCCAAGTTCAACACCTTTTATAGCCCATTTCACTGCATCTAATCCTGTATTTTCTCTACCACCCTTTATGTATACATTCCAAGAGTCTCCATTTTTTTTTGCATCTATAGATAAAACTACACACTGTGCTCCAAATTTTAATGAAGCTTCTTTTATTAAATGCGGATTTTTAACTGCAGAAGAGTTTATAGATACTTTATCTGCTCCTCTTCTCAAAATATCTGTAAAATCATCAATTGAATTTACCCCTCCACCTACACAAAACGGAATATTAATATTTTTTGCAACCTTAGATACAAATTCCAAAGATGTTTTTTTTTCTTCGTTTGATGCAGTTATATCATAAAATACAAGTTCATCTGCCCCACAATTACTATAGTATTTTCCTAAAGCCTCTGGGCTGTCTACATCTACTATATCTTTAAATTGCTTTCCTTTAACGACTCTTCCATTTCTAACATCTAAGCAAGGTATTATTCTCCTTGTAAGCATTTTAATACCTCCTTTAGTTCTATTTTATTATCATATAAAGCCTTTCCTACTATTGCGCCGTATATATTCATATCTTTAAGTCTTTTTATATCATCTATAGAGCTTATACCTCCAGAAGCTATAATATTTAAAGAAGTTTTTTGTGATAGTATTTCATATATATCAAAGTTAGGACCTTCAAGCATTCCATCTTTTGATATATCTGTATATACTATTGTTTTTATTCCTATTTCTTCAAGTTCTTTGCATAAATTTATTGAATCTACTTCACTTATAACTTCCCACCCTCTAAGGGCTACCTTTCCATCTTTAGCATCTATTGAAACTATTAATTTCTCTTTATATTTTGAAACCAATTCTTTTAAAAGTTCTTTATTTTCAACAGCAATGGTTCCAATTATAACTCTTTTTACTCCCATATCAATGAAATTTTTAATTTTTTCTTCGCTTCTTATACCTCCACCTACTTGAATAGGTAGCCCTATATCCTTAGCTATTTTCTCTATCGATTCTTTATTTATTATTTCTTCACTTCTAGCTCCATCTAAATCTACTATGTGTAAGAAAGAAGCTCCTTCATTTTTCCATTTAAGGGCCATATCAAAGGGTTCATTTGAATATGTCTTTACTTTGTTAAAATCTCCTTGAGAAAGTCTTACACATTTATTATCTTTTATATCTATTGCTGGAAATATTATCATTTTATCATCTCCCCATAAGCTTTTAATATATTAAGTCCTACTTCAGAACTTTTTTCTGGATGGAATTGAATACCATAAACATTACCTTTTCTAACTATCGCCGGAACTATTTCTTCATAATTTGTATAAGCTAAAAGTTCCTTATTTGAAGAATTTATATAATACGAGTGTACAAAATATACATAATCATCTTCTTTTATATACTTTAATATTTCATCATCTTTATTAAATTTAAGATTGTTCCATCCCATATGAGGAACTTTTAAATCTATATCTAACTTTTTAACACTTCCTTCTATAAATCCTAATCCTTCATATTCACCATTTTCATAGCTTTTTTCATAAAGTAATTGCATTCCTAAACATATACCTATTAGAAATTTGCCTTTCTCTACGTGTTCTTTTATTACAGGCACTAAATTCATATTATTTAATAAATTTATAGCATCTCTAAATGCTCCAACTCCAGGTAAAATAAGTGAATTGGCATTTTTAATTTCATCTATGTCACTTGAAATTTTTGTTTGTATTCCTACTTTCTCAAAAGCCCTTGATACAGAGGCTATATTACCTAATCCATAATCAACTATTATGTTCATTTATAAAACCCCCTTTGATGATGATATTTTATCAGAAGTTATTTGTATTCCTTCTTTTAATATTCTTGCAAATGCTTTGAAAACAGCCTCAATTTTGTGATGATCATTCTCTCCATATAAAAGGTTTATATGAAGTGTTATTCTAGACTCATTCACAAATGCCCTAAAAAACTCATTAAAGTTTTGAGTATCCATATTTCCAACTTTTGCTCTCTCAAAGTTCACATTAAATACTAAATAAGGTCGATTACTTATATCTAAAACTGTATTGCATAAAGCTTCATCCATAGGAATATAAATACTTGAATATCTTTTTATTCCTTTTTTATCACCTAGTGCCTTATTAAAAGCTTGTCCTAGTGTTATTCCAATATCTTCTACCGTATGATGTTCATCTACATATAGATCTCCACTACAATTGATTTTTAAATCAAAGCTTCCATGAAAAGCCATTAGCGTAAGCATGTGATCTAAGAAACCTATACCTGTATTAATTTCACTTTTTCCCTTTCCATCTAAATTTATTTCTACCAATACTTCAGTTTCAAGGGTTTTTCTTTCTATTTTAGCTATTCTCATTTAAAACTATCTCCTTTAAAGTATTTAGAAATTCTTCATTTTCATTTTTCTCTCCTACCGTAACTCTATAATAACCTTTTAATTCTTCCGAAAATTCTCTTATTAATATTCCCCTATTAGCAAGTTTTCTTAATAAATTTTCTATATTGCAACTAAAAAATATAAAATTCCCATATGATTTATAAGCCTTTATTCCCATTTTATTTAACTCTCTATATATATAGTCTCTTTCTATTTTTACATTTTCAATATAATCAAAAACCCTCTCCTTATTTTTTAATGCATTTATAGCTATAAATTGAGAAATAGTATTTAAATTATATGGAGATTTAACTTTTTCTATTATATTTATTATAGATTCATTAGCTATCATATAACCAACTCTTATAGCTGCTAAGCTAAATGCCTTTGAAAATGTTCTTAAAATCACTAAATTATCATAGTTATTAATCTCACCAACCATCGATTCCTCTGCAAATTCCATATAAGCTTCATCTACTACTACTATAAAATTAGTATTATCCAAAACCTTTTTAATATCTGTTTTAGTTAATAAATAGCCTGTTGGATTATTAGGGTTGCATAAAAATATAACTTTTGGCTTTATCTCATTTGATTTTTCAATTAACTTATCTATGTTAACCGAAAAATTTTCATTGCACTCAACACCTACAAATTTTGCTGAATGCATTTGACTATATGCTGAATACATACTAAAAGTTGGAATAAAACTCAAAACAAACTCATCTTTATCTACAAATGTCTTAATTACAATATCTATTATTTCACTAGACCCATTTCCTACCACTATATTAGAAGTATCTACACCTAAGTAGTTTTTTATTTCTTCTTTTAAATTACATGCCTCATTGTCTGGATAAAAATTCATATTAAAATCAGAAAAATTTTTACACATATCTTGAAATAATAAACCTTTACCTTCATTTGCATCTAGTTTTATTTTGCATTGAATTTTGTTTGTATTATACTTTTTTAAATTTTTTATGCTGTCTTTTGCTAAATCCATATTTATATCCCCCTATTCAAATCTCACTTTTATTGAGTTAGCATGGCCTGTTAATCCTTCATCATTTGCAATCCTTACAATAGAGTCTTTAGCATTCATAAGAGCTTCTTTACTGTAGTAAAGTAATGAAGTCTTTTTTTGGAAATCATCTACTGATAATGGTGATGAAAACTTCGAAGTTGAACTTGTAGGTAATGTATGATTAGGACCTGCAAAATAATCTCCCACTGGTTCAGGACAATATGCTCCTAAAAATATAGCTCCTGCGTTCTTTATTTCTTTGTATATATCAAAAGGATTTTGTATAAGCAATTCTAAGTGTTCTGGTGCTATTTCATTAGCGATTTCTATAGACTTACTTAAAGAACTAGTTATTATTATTGCTCCATAATTTTCTAGTGACTTTTTAATTATTTCTTTTCTTTCTAATTGTTTAATTTGTATTTCTAGTTCTTTCACTACATTTTTTGCTAAATTTTCACAATCAGTAACTAATATAGATGCTGCCATTTCATCATGTTCTGCTTGTGATATTAAATCAGCTGCTATAAACTTTGGATTTGCAAATTCATCTGCTATTATTAAAATTTCACTAGGACCTGCTATCATATCTATTCCAACATAACCTGATACTCTCTTTTTAGCCATTGCAACATATATGTTTCCTGGACCGACTATTTTATATACCTTAGGAACACTTTCCGTTCCATAAGTTAATGCTCCTATTCCCTGAGCTCCCCCTACTTTATATATTTTATCTACTCCTGCTATAGAAGCAGCTACAAGTATAGAGTCCTTTATTTTACCTTCTTTATTTGGAGGTGTTATCATAACTAATTGTTCTACTCCTGCTATTTTGGCAGGTATTGCATTCATCAATACAGTTGATGGATACGATGCACTTCCGCCGGGAACATAGATTCCCACTTTTTCTATAGGTCTAATTATTTGACCTATAACTATATCTTCACCTTCATTTAGTGTATAAGATGTCTTTAATTGTTTAATGTGGTATTTCTCAATGTTTTCTTTAGCCTTTATAAGATCTTGCTTTAGATTTTTATCTATATTTTCAAAGGCACTATCTATTTCATCTTTAGTTACTAAGAAATCTTTTATCTCCACATTATCAAACTTTAGTGTATATTCTCTCAACGCTTCATCTTTTCTATTTTTTACATCATATAAAATCTTATCTACTACTTTATTCACTTCATCATATTCGAATTGACTTCTATCTAAAAGGTTATTTAAAAATTCATTATCTTTAATAAAATCTATTATTTTTAGCATATTAATCCTCCTTAAATAATTGAGCTATATTTTTGATTCTATCAAATTTAAATCTATAACTTACTCTATTACATATTAATCTAGAACTTATATCCAACATATCTTCTATTATTTCAAGTCCATTTGCTTTTAAAGTATTTCCTGTTTCAACTAAATCTACTATTACATCAGAAAGACCAACTAATGGAGCTAATTCTACAGAACCATTTAATTTTATTATTTCAATTTTTTGTTGCCTTTCTTTAAAGTATTTTTTAGCTATTTCAGGATATTTAGTAGCTACTTTTAATACTTCATCTTTCCTATAAATACTTTGGCCTTTTATTCCTGCTATTGAAAATTTACATTTCCCAAAACCTAAATCAAGGATTTCATATACATCTTCTTCACTTTCCAAAATAGTATCTTTACCTACTACTCCTAAATCAGCAACTCCTTTTTCTACGTATGTTACTACATCTGATGGTTTAACATTTATATAAATAATTTTATTTTTCTCATCTCTAAAAATAAGTTTTCTTGAATCTAAGTCAATAGAGTCTCCTAATCCCATTTTTTTCAACCTCTTACACACTTCATTTCCAATTCTTCCTTTTGATAATGCTATCGTTATATAATCCATTTTTTTCACCTCCCTATAAAGTAACTTTCATTAATTCATCTAGATTTATTGAAAAACCTATCGCAGGAATTTCTTTGCCAAATGCTTCTGTTAAAGAATCATATCTCCCACCACGTATAATCTCTTTATAAGAATTCGGATAATATCCTCTAAATATTACGCCTTTGTAGTAGTCCAATATAGTAATCATGGATAAATCAAAGTGTATATATTTTAGATATCCACATTCTTCTATAAATTCTTTTAATACTTTAAGTTCCTCTATAGATTTTTTCATATCATCGTTCATGTAAAGAAGTTTAGATTTATTTATAACATCCTCTAAGTTTCCTTCAAGATCTAAAAGGTTTATAAGCAACTCGTTCATTTCTTTATCTAAATTTAAAGTTTGTAAGTAGTCAATTAATTCACACTTATTTTTCTTATATATTAAGCCTTTTATTTCTTTTTCTATATTTTCTTTTAAATTAAGTTCTTTAAAAAAGCTATTAATATATTTACTACTTCCAATTTCTAAAATAAATTCATCACTATGTCTTTTTAATATTTTTAAAACCAATCCTATAATTTCTCTCTCTGAATCTAAGGAAGGTTCACCTAAGCATTCACATCCTATTTGTCTAAATTCCTTAATATTTGAATTTGGTTTATTTCTATAAATTGTAGAGTTATAAAAAAGTTTAAGCTTCAAGTTATCCTCCCATCTTGGAATTAAGCTTTTTATTATGTTTATTGTAATATCAGGTCTTAAAATAAGTACTTTTCCATTTCCATCTAAAACTTTTACCATAGATCCTTTTTCGATTTTTTTGTTAACAGATGTAAAATTATTATAGTCTTCAAATATTGATGGTTCTACTTGAAGGTACCCTTCACTTGTAAACATATCTTCAATATTTCTTTTAAGTTCATATCTTTTTCTTGCATAATCCATTTCATCCTTAATTTTTAAAAATTCCATTTTTTCGCCCTCCTTTAAAATTTATATATAAAAAAAGCCACATAGGTGCTTGCACCTACATGGCTTAATCATTTACTAAGTAACATTGATTAATCTTTAAACCATCATAGATACAACCCCTAATTTGTTCAACGCAACTAGGGCTTGTATCTATGAACTAAAATTCGTTCACTTTACAATCCCTGGGATCTATGATGATGATGATTTAATTTTGTATTTAATTTTATCGCAACTAAAGTCACCATAATAAGTTCTCCTCTCAAATTTAGAATTTTAGTAATTTATATATTGTTTTACATTATATATGCCCCATAATTTTTTTACAAGTCTTTTTTAATTTTTCATCTAATTTTATTTATTTCAAATTTTACTATATCATCTATCTTATCTTCTATCTTATTATTTACTGACTCGTATAATATATGAATCATCCTATATTTTTTATCAATGCTTTCATTCACCATTTCTTTTTTTACTAAATCTTTAAATGTACATTCTCCTACTACCCACTTAGAGACTTTATTATTTTTAGATTTTGGGTTTTCATATTTATGAGTTTTAAAATCCCCTATATCCTTTATTTCCTTTATGCCTCTATCTTTCCAAAATATCACAATTCTTGTTCCAGTATACTCTTTTGTATTTGTACAATACTGATGAATAAAATGAACATGAGAGCGTCTTCTATTAGAATACATTCTTATCTTTCCTTTTTTTTTAATCTTTAATTCATACTAATATAATTTACTAAATATAAAGTAATATGCATATTTTAGAGTAAATAAACAAAAAAGCACTTACTATATATTTAATCATTTGTAAGTGCCTAGTATTTATTATAAATTATCTTTTTTTATTCATATCTTAAAGCGTCTATAGGATTTAATTTTGCAGCTTTTCTAGCTGGATATATTCCAAAGAAAATACCCACGATAGAAGAAAATAATATAACTCCTATAACTGCCACTGGTGATATAACTGGCGTTATATTTGCAATACTTCCTAATCCGTAAGCTGCGATTATTCCCAACATAAGACCTATAATCCCACCGATAAGTGTTATAATAACAGATTCTGTTAAAAACTGCACTAATATTGTATGCGTTGTTGCTCCCAATGCTTTTCTAATACCTATTTCTCTAGTTCTCTCTGTTACAGATACTAGCATTATATTCATAACTCCTATTCCCCCTACTAGAAGTGCAATAGAAGCAACTGCTGCTATAAATGAAGTAAATATAGCAAATATAGAGTTTATTTGGTCTAGTTGTTTTAATACACTTTCTGCCTTATAAACATTCCTCACTTGATTATGATGGATATTCTCTAATATTCTAAGAGATAAATTACTAGCTTCTTCTGTCTCATCCTTAGAATCTGCTATAATACTTAAATAGTTTATTAACATATTTGGATACAATTTTTGCATAAAAGTAATTGGTGTATATACAAATACAGGCATTTCACTTCCTTCTCCCGCAAGCATAAGGCCTACTGACTTAGATACACCTATTATTTTTGCCTTTTTAGGTGACATTGGAGAACCTATATTTACAGATTTACCAACTACATCTTCATATCCAAATAAATTTTTTGCACTAACTTGATCAATAACTATTACATTATTTCCTTTTAAATAGTCCCTTTGACTGAAAAATCTTCCGTATAATATTTCAAGTCCATTTATTTGTTGTAAATTTTCATTCCCACCTGTAATAACAGAGAATTTAGATTTTTTTGATGTTTCTATGCTTCCTTGAAGTTGTGTCATAGTAGATGCATATTTAACTATATCTACTCTTTTAAGTATTATATCTGTATCTTTTAAATTAAAATAATCGCTCTTTTGACCTTTTTGTTCATCAACTTTTATATTTACAGTAGATGAACCTATTTTTTCAAATTGACCTGTTATAGATGCTGTACCCCCTGCTCCAAGGGATAATATCGCTATAACAGAACTTATACCTATTATTATTCCTAACATAGTAAGAAAGGACCTTAACTTATTAGCTCTTATACTATCTATAGCCATTTTTAAGTTTTCAGCAAAGTTTATTTTCACATACTCACCCCCTTCTAATCTTCACCTATTATTTTTCTATTTAAAACCATACTATCTGATACTATTTTTCCATCAGAAAACCTAACTATTTTTTTAGTATATTGAGCTACTTCTGCTTCGTGGGTAACCATTATTATTGTAGATCCCTCTTCATTTAACTGCTGAAATATCTTTAGTATTTCTCCCGTTACAACAGAATCTAAGTTTCCAGTAGGTTCATCTGCCATTATAACATTCGGACTATTAACTATAGCCCTCGCTATGGCAACTCTTTGTTTTTGTCCTCCAGATATTTCATTTGGCTTATGCTTTATCCAATTTGAAAGTCCTACCTTTTCAAGAGCATCCATAGCTTTTTTCCTTCTCATCTTAGAACTTATTCCCCCATATATCATAGGAAGTTCTACATTTTCTAGTATGTTCATTCTAGGAAGTAAGTTAAAAGATTGAAAAACAAATCCAATCTCCTTATTTCTTATATAAGCCAATTCGTTATCGCTTAAATTAGTTACATTTTGACCATTTAATATATAATTTCCAGAATTCATTTTATCAAGACATCCAAGTATATTCATAAATGTTGATTTACCAGAACCTGATTTACCCATTATAGAAGTAAATTCCCCTTTTTCAACCGAAAGACTTACGCCACTTAATGCTTGGTATTTTATATCTCCTGTTACATATGTTTTGTATACGTCCTTAACTTCCAACATAGACATTACTTATTTTCCCCCTTAGGAACAATGATCACTTCTACTCCTTTAGATATATCATTCCCTGGATTTAATATAACTTTTTCTCCTTTTTCAAGGCCTGATTTTATTTCAGCTTCAGTATCAGAAATTATTCCAAGTTTGACATCCTTTTTAGCTGCTTTGCCATTTTCCACAATATATACAAAATCATTGTCCTCATTATCAGAAACTATAGATTCTATAGGAACAACTAATGTTTTATCATTTTGATTTATTAGTATATCAACATCTACATTAAATCCTATTACTAAATCTTTTGGATCAAATATATTTATATAAGCATTTTGATATACATCTGAAGAATTAGTTCCCATTGTATTACTTGTATTTTTATCAGCAGTAGGATCAACAGAAGAAACCTTACCTTTATATACTTTATCGTTATAAGTTATATCTACATCTTGACCTACTTTTACAGTTGGTGCATCATACTTACTTAATTGAACTTCTACTTGTAGATTTTCTACATCTTGAACCACTACAGCAGGTTGTGTTAATGAATTCATTTGACCTTTTGAGACATTTAATTCTGATACAACTCCATCAATATCACTTCTCAAATTTTTATTTTTATAAGCAGTTTCGAAGCTCATAAGAATATCATCTTTTGATACCTCATCTCCTACCTCTACATTAATATCATCAACTATACCTTGTTCTCCAAAATACTGTTGTTTGTCTTTAGATAATATATCTCCTGTAGTAGATATATAGGCCTTTATTTCTTTTTCTTGTATCTTGCTAGTTTTAACTTCTACTCCCTTAGGTTGTTTAGAATAAGTTATCCAAGTTCCTGCTGCAATAATTACTACTATACTCAGCGTTATCCAAATCCATTTTTTCATATTCCCCTGATTTAAATCAGGTGTTCACCTTCCTTTCAATATATAATATTTAAAATGATTATGTATTGTATGCAATAATATATTATATGCAATAATATGTAAGTAATCCAAATAAAAATTAATAATACTATAATTAACATCAAACTAATCTAATATGCTTTAATAAAATAGATGAAACTATTTTATTAACTCCTTAAAACTACAAGAAGTTGCAGGTATTAAATTATATTAAGCTAAAAAAATTGGGAGAAATAAACTTTGCATATAAAAAAGAACCGAGTCTACTAGTCTCGGTTCCTTACTTTACAATAATAGTTGAATCCTCTGGTACGTTATCGTATATCCATTTAGCATTTTCTGTAGCAAGTCTTATACATCCATGACTCACGGAATCACCTAAAGAACCATCTACAACGCTAGTTCCTTCTTTATTGTATATAACAGAATGATATAAATAATTTCCATCAATTTGAGTAAAATACTTAGCTTGAAAACCTTTATCTTGCCCAAAAGAATTTCCTTTTACTCCTACCCTAAATTGGCCTTGTTTTGTTGGATTTTGCTTTGATCCTACACTACAATAAAAACTATCTATAAGTTCATAATTACCTACACTACCCTTAAATACATAAGTTATTTTGTTTTCTATGCAAGTAACTAACAAATAGTTAGTATAGCTTCTTATTTCATTTTCATTTACAAATTTGTTTATATCCCAATTAATATAAGTATAATCTATATTTTTGGGAGGAATATACTTAGTCTTTTCAGTTGCTTTTTTTGATAGTTCTTTTATAGTTTTCAGATCGGCTTTTCCTGTTTGAGGTAAATTTGTTTTATATTGAAAATCAAATATAGCTTCATGAGTTCCCCATCCAAATATTCCTTCTGTACTTATATCATATCCATAAGCTTTCAACCTTTGTTGTATATATTTTACATCTTCCCCTTCATCTCTATACTCTAATTCCCTTTTAGGGTAATTTTTAGGAGGAGTTTGAACATGTTTTACAACTGTTTTTTGTTGTTTATCAGACATATTGAATAAAATTGAAGAAGCTTTTATGGTACTAAAAATAAATAATAATGATAATAGCAATAAAGTTGTTTTTTTTGTTGTTTTTTTACTTTCCACGATATATTTTCCCCTTAAATGTACTTAATTGTCATTTCGTATATAATTTTGTTTTTATATACTATAAACATAATAAATGTATATAGGGGTATTTTTCAAGTTAAAATATTGTAACTTTTATGTTTATCAAAAATAAAACTATTATATATATTCATGTAAATGAAAAGATGATTGAATTATATTTCACCTATTACAGGACTAGGTCTCATAATTTTGTTGAACATATAAAAAATAATAATGTAATACATAATGAAATTAAGGAAGAGTTATTAACTCTTCCTTTTTTCTTTATTGCATATTCTCTTTTTAATACTTCATTTTTAGAATTAAACTCTTCAAAGTATATCAACCTAACTGGCAGCCTATACACTGTATATTTAGCACCTTTTCCCTTATTATAAGTATCAAGTCTTTTACCTAAGTTATTGTTATTTATTACAAATTATCTTTTAATTTACCTAAGAAGTCTTGTACATTTGTAACTATTGTAGTTACTTCTAAGCTTCCTCGATCTCTTAATTTATTCACTGCAAATTCTGAAACATCAACAGAGTAGAAGTATACTTGTCTTACTTTTCCATCTACAACCCTATAAGAAGGTGTCATATTACCTGTGGCTATAGAATGTAATTGAGTAGCCAAACATATTACTGTTGTAGCTCTTTTTACATGATGTCTCATTGCATCTTGAGCTTCATATACATCTGATATTACTATAGGAAGAGGTCCATCATCTCTTAAAGACCCTCCTAATACTATAGGTATGTCATTTTTTATACATGCATGAATAATACCACTATCTATATTTTCTTCTTCTATTAATTTTTCTATTGATCCTGTTTTTCTTGCTTTATTTAGTAAATCTAAATGATGATAATGCCCATCTTTTATAGACTCTTGAGTATATATATCCTGTCCAAGAGCTGTGTTAAACATTGCACCTTCTAAATCATGTGTTGCTACTGCATTCCCACCAAGCATTGCATTAACATATCCGTTTTCAATTAAGTATGTCATGGCATCTCTAGCACCTTTAGCAAATACTGCAGCTGGACCTAATACCCAAACTACGTACCCATGTTCTTTTTCATATTTTAATAACTCATATAAATTTTCATAATCTTTAGTGTAAGAAGTTTCTCTTGACCTACCTGATCTAAATGCAAATACATCTCTATCCTCTTCATCTTTACAAAATCCATAAGGATATAAATAAATTCCTTCACTAGCATCTTCAGTTCTGCCTATAACGACTTTATCCCCAACTTTTAAATTTCTAAATTCCTTTACTTCAACCTCTTCATCATTTTTAACAACTACAACACAATCCATTCTACTCTCTTGTGCTAAAACCCACTTTCTATTTATTTTAAAATAT
>NZ_JBXKIW010000091.1:0-34157 GCF_056995035.1 Romboutsia sp.
TCACCTACTAAGCCAGAAAAAATAAAAGAATTGAGCCAAGAAGAAATTACATCAATTGAACAAAAAAAGAAAGAGATAAAAAAAATAAATTTAATTAATTTAAATAAAGAAGAAAATAGTCTGAAAAAATTAGATTTTAATAGATTAAGTTTTAGTAAATTAAAGCTGAAAAAATTTAACTTAAAGGAGAAAAAAGATGGAGATATTAGCTAAGCTTGCATCAAACAATCCACAAGACCTTACTCCTTTAATAAAGCTCTTTATAATGATGACATTTTTAATGTTTTTACCAACAGTTGTTTTTATGATGACAAGTTTTGTAAGAATAATTATTACATTTTCATTTATAAAGTCAGCATTAGGAGTACAGCAATCCATACCAAATCAAGTATTAGTTGGACTTGCAATGGTACTGACTATATTTATAATGGCACCAACTATAAATGAAATAAATGACAATGCAATACAACCATATATAAATGAAGAAATTAAATTTGAAGAAGCTTTAAAAGAAGCAGAAAAACCAGTAAAAAAGTTTTTATTAAATCAAACTAGAGAAGAAGATATAAAGCTATTTGTAGAAAATTCAGATATAGATAAAAAAGAATTAACAAAGGAAAATATACCTTTATATATTTTAGCTCCAGCTTTTGCAATTAGTGAATTGAAGACAGCTTTCCAAATAGGGTTTTTAATATATCTTCCATTTTTATTAATCGACTTAGTAGTGGCAAGTACACTTATGTCTATGGGGATGTTTATGCTTTCTCCGGTTATGATTTCTTTACCATTTAAGCTATTATTATTCATAATGGTAGACGGATGGAATTTATTAATTAAATCTTTACTTTTGAGCTTCACATAACGAGGAGACATGACTATGACTGAGAATATGGTAATGAGTGTAGTAAAAGAAGCATTATTTACAAGCATGTTAGTAGGAGGACCAATACTTATTTTATCTTTAGTAGTGGGATTATTAGTAAGTATATTCCAAGCAACAACACAAATACAAGAACAGACATTAACCTTTGTGCCTAAATTAATAGTTATAGCATTAACTTTGGCAATAGGCGGAAATTGGATGTTAAATGAAATTGTGAAGTTTACAAGTAAAATGATAAATATGATAGCTGTAATAAAAGGATAATGGTTGATATGATACTTGTATTTATTAGACTAACATCATTTTTTGCTTCTATAAATATTATATTCCCATCAGGGACACCTAATATGTTTAAAGTTGCCTTTTCTATATTTATGTCAGTAATAGTATCTTTTACTATAAACGTAGATGTAAATATAGCTACTACTCTAGATTTAATTAATTACACTGTGATGGAAGTCACGACAGGTTTAGTTTTAGGTTATATAACTAGTATATGTTTTAATAGTTTGAAGATAGCAGGAAGTTTGATTGACCTACAAATAGGTATATCTATGGCAAATATATACGATCCAAATAGTAAAGAACAATCAACTATTATAGAAAATATTATGTACTGGATGGGTATAATGATATTTTTTAGCATGAATGGTCATCATAGATTAATTGAAGGAATACAGCAAAGTTTTAAATTGATTCCAATAGGAGAATCAATTCTTAGCAATAATTTTAACTATATAATAAATGTTTTTGTACAGTGTTTTATAATAGGTTTTAAGATAGCAGTACCAGTAATATTAGCGCTTATTATAACAGACTTAATAATGGGACTTATATCAAGAAGTGTTCCTCAATTAAATGTAATGGTTATTGGAATGCCACTAAAAGTATTAGTAGGAGTTATGTTTTTTATAATAGCACTTCCTTTTATATTAAATGAAGTACACAATTTATTGAATAAAATCCCCGATATACTAGATGGAACTCTGAGTATGGATAATAACATGTTAGGTCCGCTCGGTCCTTTAGGTATGATGCTATCTATGGGGGATAAAACAGAAGAGCCAACGGCTAAGAAAAAGAAAGATGCTAGAAAAAAAGGTAATGTAGTAAAAAGTAAAGAGATAGTGAATGCATTAACGTTACTAGGTATATTATTAATAGTTTACACAATGTCTGATTTTATAATTTTAGAACTTAAAAACTTTATAGTATCATGTTTGAGCAGTGACTTTACTACAAGTATTGACTATAATACGTTACAAGTATTAGTTATGAAGCTAATTATATCACTTATGAAGATATTCTTGCCTATAGGAGGAGTAATAATATTATTTGCTGTTGTAGGAAATGTTATGCAATCAGGTTTGCTACTTACAGGAGATGGATTAAAACCACAGTTATCAAAAATGAACCCTATAAGTGGCTTTAAGAATATGTTTTCTTTAAAAGCTTTAGGAAATCTAATAAAAAGTATGGCAATTATAGTAGTACTTTTTTATATAGGATATTCCTTTATGGAAAAAAATTTCGAAGGAATTATAAAGATAGGAGATATATATTTCCCATATCTTATATATACAGTAGTAGATCTTGTAAAAAGTTTGCTAGGAAGTATATGTTTAGCAGTGGTAGTTATTTCTGTAATAGATTTTGCTTATCAAAAATATACTCACAATAAAGATTTGAAAATGACCAAACAAGAAGTTAAAGAAGAGTATAAACAAATGGAGGGTGATCCTCATATAAAAGGTAAGAGAAAGCAAAAGCAAAGGGAAATGGCATCTCAAAGAATGATGCAGGAAGTCCCTTCATCTACAGTTATTATAACTAACCCAACCCACATATCTATTGCTATAAGATATGAAAAAGGTAAGGATAGTACTCCTATAGTGGTTGCAAAAGGGGCAGATATAGTAGCTTTTAAAATAAGAGAAATAGCAAAAGAACATGATATACCAATTATAGAAAACAAGCCATTAGCAAGGTTTATATATAAAGAAGTAGAAATTAATCAAGAAATTCCAGAAGATATGTATCAAGCAGTAGCTGAAGTATTGGTTGCTGTGTATAAGATAAAAAATAGTTATAAGAAGTTATAAAAAAGATGTATTAGAAGGAGAAGTTTGAATTGAAAAAGAGAGTTGACGTATTTGTTGGATTTGCAATTATTGGAATCATTTTGATGATAATAATTCCATTACCGCCATTTTTACTAGATATAATGTTAGCCATTAATATAGCATTTTCAGTCTTAATATTACTACTAACTCTTTTATCTACCAACATATTAGAATTAACAATATTTCCAACCATATTACTTGTGACCACATTATTTAGATTGGGTTTAAATATATCGTCAACAAGACTTATATTAGGACAAGGGTATGCAGGAGATATAATACAGTCCTTTGGTAACTTTGTTGTTGGTGGAAATTATGTAGTAGGTGTAATTATATTTTTAATTATAATGATAGTCCAGTTTGTTGTTATAACAAATGGTTCAGGTAGAGTATCTGAAGTATCAGCAAGATTTACATTAGATGCAATGCCAGGTAAGCAGATGAGTATAGATGCAGATTTAAATGCAGGTGTAATAGATGAAAAAACAGCTAGAAAAAGAAGAAGAGAACTTCAACAAGAAACAGATTTCTATGGAGCAATGGATGGGGCATCTAAATTCGTTAAAGGGGATGCTATAGCAGGTATAATAGTAACAACTATAAACGTATTTGGTGGAATCATAATAGGTGTAGTAATGCTTAATATGAGTTTTTCAGAGTCAGTACAAACTTATATAAGTCTTACAATAGGGGATGGTTTAGTAAGTCAGATACCAGCCTTATTAATATCTACTTCAGCAGGTATATTAGTAACAAGAGCAGATAGTGATGAAAGTTTTGGTGACTTGTTAGGAAAGCAGTTAGTATCTATTCCAAAGGCAATAGCTATGACTGGTGTGGTTTTAATTATATTAGGATTTATACCAGGTCTTCCTAAACTATCATTTTTCACACTAGGGTTAGGAGCTATATTAGTAGCTTACATGCTAAATAAAGATGAAAAAACCACTGCGAAAGAGTTAGAACACATGCAGCAAGGGGAGCCGGTAGCGGAACAAGCGAGTATAGATACTGCTGAAGATGTTTCCACTCTTATAAATGTAGAGCCAATAGAAGTTGAAATAGGATATGGATTAATACCTTTAGCTGATGAAAGTAGTGGAGGGGACCTATTACAGAGGATAGTTTCCGTTAGAAGACAATGTGCTATAGATATGGGAATTATTGTTCAGCCAATAAGAATAAGAGATAATTTACAATTAAATCCAAATCAATATAGTATAAAAATCAAAGGAAATACAGTAGTAACGTATGACCTTATGCCAACTATGCTTTTATGTATGAATCCTATGGGAATGGGAGTAGATATAGAAGGAATACAAACTAAAGAACCAACCTTTGGTCTTGATGCTTTATGGATAAATAAAGATAAAGTAGAAGAAGCTGAGTTATATGGATTTACAGTAGTAGACCCTACTACTATACTAATAACTCATTTACTTGAAATAATTAAATCAAAGTCTCATGAACTTATAGGAAGACAAGAAGTAAAGGCCATAATAGATGCAACTAAAGAAAGATATAGTGCCGTTGTAGATGAGCTAATACCTGATTTAATGACGTTAGGAGAAGTTCAAAAAATATTCCAAAATCTACTTAAAGAGAAAATTGCCATAAAAGACAGAGTTACAATTCTTGAGACTTTAGCAGATCATTCAAGAAATACTAAAGATATAGAATTACTTACAGAGTATGTAAGAATGGCTATGAGCAGAGGTATATGCTCTGATTTAGTAGATGAAAATAATGCAATAACAGTAGCAACTTTATCTATAGATGTAGAAAATCTAATAGGTAATAACTTACAAAGGTCTATAAATGGAACTTATCCAGCAGTAGATCCAGAAAGCACTAGTAAAATATTTACAAGTATACAGAAAATAATAGAAGATATTAATTTCTATAACAATAGACCAATATTATTAGTATCTCCAAAAGTAAGAGCTCCGTTTAGAAAATTAGTCGAAATGGTATTTCCAAATGTAAGTATATTATCACTTAATGAAATACCAAGTGATATTCAGATAAAGGCGCAGGGTGTAGTCAATATATAACAAGAGGGAGATGAGGGTATTGAATGTATACGAACAAGAAGAACTTATAATGAATAACATGCCTCTTGTTAAGCATATTGCATCTAAATACTATACGAGCAAGATAGGTATGGAATATGATGATTTAGTAAGTTTAGGATTTATGGGTTTAATAGATGCAAGTAATAAATTTGATGTTGATAGGGGTGTTAAGTTTTCAACGTATGCTTCTATTAGAATATCATCTTTCATAATTGATGAAATAAGAAAGCAATCACCTATTTCAAGGTTATCTGTAAGTAAAATAAAAGAATATAACCAGTGTGTTGAAATTCTACAAAATAAGTTTTTTAGAGAACCAAGTGTAGAAGAAATATCAAATTATATGGATATTTCAAGAGGAGAAGTAAGTGATATAAGAATGAAATTATTAAATTTAAGTACCACATCGCTTGATAAGGTAATGTTTGAAGAAGAAAGTGATACTACACTTAAAGATACCATAAAGGATAAAGACGTGCTATCTCCAAGTGATATAGTAGAGAAAGAAGAAATGGTAGAGGTAATGGCAAAAGCACTTGATATGTTAAAGGAAAAAGATCGATTAGTATTATCGCTATATTACTATGAAGAGCTTACACTAAAGGAAATTGGAGCAATACTTGGGGTATCAGAATCCAGAAGTTCACAGCTTAATAGTAGAGCAATAGTTAATCTTAGAAATGCTATGAAAAAATTAAAGTATATAGATTAATGGAGGAAAAAACATGTTAAGAGGTATGTATTCATCGGTATCAGCAATGATAACTTTGCAAGAAAAACAAAGTGTTATAACTAATAATTTAGCTAATATAAATACATCTGGATATAAAGAAGAAACACTACTGTCTAAAAGTTTTGATGAAGTAATTTTATCTAACAATGATAATTATAAAAATGGTGTAGCTAATAAACAGATTACAGGGAGTTTGAGTTTTGGAGTAAGTATTGATGATACTGTTACAAATCACAAACAAGGTGTTCATATTTCAACTAATAATAATTCGGATTTTGCATTAGATGGGAAGGGATTTTTCCAAGTTCAAGATGCTAATGGAAAGAAGTTATTTACAAGAGATGGTTCTTTTAAAGTTAATAGTCAAGGATATCTTGTGACAAATGCAGGGTACAATGTTATGGGAATGAATAAAATTAATGGAAATATAGAACCAATAAATGTAGGGAATGATAAGACTTCTGTTACTCCAAATAACAATATAAATGTGAATGGTGTAGATAAATATAGTTTTAATATAGTGGATTTTAATGATTATGATACTTTAAAAAAAGTAGGAGATAATCTATATTATGGAGAAAATCCGGTTCAAGCTAATAATTTTTATGTGAGACAAGGCTATGTAGAAGGGTCTAATGTAGACGATATAAATATGACAGCTTCACTAATGGAGACTGTTAAAGAATTTGAAGCGAATCAAAAGGTTATACAAACTATTGACTCAACTCTTAGTAAAATTGCTAATGAAATCGGAACAGTAAGATAAGGGAGAATATAAAATGTATAATATAATGCATAATAGTAAAAGTGGAATGTTGGCAAATCAAGGTAAAATAGACGTAATATCTAATAATATAACAAATGCTCAGACAACAGGATATAAAAAATTAGAAATGGGATTTTTAGATTTATATACAGAAACCTTAAATAGATCACCATATCCTAATAATTCACATGATGCTATAACTGGTACAGGCGTGAAGGTATCACAAGCAACTAGAAATTTAGAACAAGGTTCATTAAAAAATACTAGTATAAAAACAAATTTAGCAATAGACGGAGATGGGTTCTTTAGAGTAATAAGACCAGATGGGACTTATGCTTATACAAGAAATGGAGAAATGAACCTGGATTCTGATGGTAAGCTAGTAGATGATAATGGAAATATATTAGATATAAAATTTAATAATGGAATTGGCTACAATGATACAGATTTAACAGATGGAGAATTAAATATAAATAAATTAGGAGAGGTATTCCAAAATAATAAAAAAATTGGTAAAATAGACTTATATATGCCGACAGGAGACAATGATTTTATATCAACAGGAGATAGCTTATTTGTTCCAATGGAAGGTACTAAAGTTCAAGTTATAGATAACCCAAATATAATGCAAGGGTATATAGAGATGTCTAATATAAATATGCAAAATGAAATGACAGATTTAATAATGGGGCAAAGAGCATTTCAGTTTAATAGTAGGGGGATTCAAGCTGTAGATGAAATGTGGGGAATGATAAATAATCTTCAAGGAAGATAAAATTTAGAAAGGAGATAATATATGTCTGAAAATTTTGAAAGAGTATTAGACATACCATTAAAGGTTACTGCAATATTAGGAAGAACAAAGATGAGTTTAAAGGATATATTTGAGCTAACAAAGGGAGCTTTAATAGAGTTAGATACATTTGAAGACCAAGAGGTAGAGATATTTGTAAATGGACAAAAAATAGCATATGGTCAAGTTGTAATAGTGGGCCAAAGCTTTGGAGTAAGAATAACAAGCATATTAGGTGAAGAAGAGCTAGTTAAAACACTTGCTTAAAAGTAAAGCCGATATAGCAAAGGATGGACGATGATGTATGGCAAAATTATTAAAAAGTAAGTATAATAGTACAGGTGAAAGATGCGTGGATGCTTGTCTAAATTATGGAGAATTAAGGTATGTAAATGAAGATGGATCTCCTATTAGTATAGAAATATCTTGTGATAAGTATGAAGAAGCGATAAGTGATTTTGAAGATAGGTTAAGAGAAGGTATGACTCAAAAGTCAATGGAACCAAAGGAAATATTAAAAAGGGGAAACCTAACTTATGCACAAGCAAAAAATATAGCTAATGAGGGCAGAGTGAAAGGATTAGATTTCTTTGAAATTGATGGGAGCATAGAGTGTGAACATGTATTAGGTATTTCAGGCAGTGTGGAGTATGCCCTATCATTATGGAATGGCGAATCAAGGGAAGAAGCTCTATTAAAATCGATATTAAGGGCTATCAAAGTGCATGGAGAAGCGTTTATAAGAGCATTGAGTTTAGATAATTCAGTAGATGCAACTTCATATATTAGATTTGCTAAAAATTCACAAAGTATAGATTATATGACAGATATAAAGTTATATAGAGTAAAAAACTATAGTATAGATAATAATATACAGATTGATAGTTTAGATGGAAAACAAAAAATTACAAATAATATGGATTTACCTTTAGCTCTGATAGGAGCATTATTAGGTATTATATTAGTACAAATTTTAACCAATTATGGGGAAATTATATCTGATAGGACAATATTTATTGTTTTAAATATAATAACGATGATATTGTTTGGATTAATATTTACGAAAAGTAGTAAATTTATAGCAGACAAATATGTGAAAAATAATAATCATGTAATTATGGAAATGTTTGATGAAGAATTAGAAAAATCTAGTTATGATAATTTGTTGACAGAAAAAGAAGGTTATATAATAGTAAAAAACATAACGAAGGGTGAAATTTCAAAGTTGCTTCTTGACATGAAAGGCAGTGTAAATAAAAAGCTATCTAGTAATACCATTGTAACAAAAGAAAGTAAATTTATATTAGATGCAAGGAGAAATATTATACTACCAAGTGAATATGAAATAAAAGAAGGATTGGCTAAACTTGTAGGTAAACATCAGGATAAACTATCTACTGAGTATAATGTTAGTAATATATAAAAATATATGATAAATAGAAATTATAATAATAAAATAAGTATAAAAGAAAGATTAATTAAATTAGAAGGGAAACTGTAAAGTTTCTCTTTTTTTTGATGAAAATAAAAAAACTAATAGGCAGATATATTGAAAAAAATGAAGTTATTTAGTTATAGAAAATTTAGAAAATTTAAATTTCAGGAAAACGTATTTACAAAAAAAACCATACATGTTATTATTTTGATAAAGAAAGAAAAACGTTTTCCGAAAACGTTTTTATTTACTAATATACAACATCTAAGGGGGAACTAATAATGAAAAATTTAGAAACAATGAGCTTTGCAACTAAGGCAATACATGGGGGACATCATAAGGATCCAGTATCTGGGGCATTAACAACACCTATATTCCAAACATCAACATTTGTGTTTGATAGTGCAGAACAAGGTGGTAGAAGATTTGCTTTAGAAGAAAGTGGATATATATATTCAAGATTAGGAAATCCTACTAACACTCAATTAGAGGAAAAAGTAGCTTTACTAGAAGGTGCTGAAGCTTGTATGTCTACAGCTTCAGGAATGGGAGCAATTAGTTCAGCATTATGGACTGCATTAAAAGCAGGGGATCATATAGTTGCTAGTAAAACTTTATATGGATGTACTTTTGCATTATTAAATCATGGATTAACAAGATTTGGAATAGAAGTAAGTTTCGTTGATGCATCAAACTTAGAGGAAGTTAAAAATGCAATGAAAGAAAATACTAAGGTTGTTTATTTAGAAACTCCTGCAAATCCAGACTTAAGATTAGTAGATATAAAAGCTTTATGTGATATAGCTCATAAAAAAGAAGATTGTTTAGTATTTGTTGATAATACTTTCTGTACTCCATATATACAAAGACCAATAGAGCTTGGTGCTGATGTTGTAGTTCATTCTGCTACTAAGTACTTAAATGGTCATGGGGATGTTATAGCAGGATTTGTTGTTGGTAAATTAGATTTTATAAATCAAGTAAGATTATTTGGAGTTAAAGATATGACTGGGGCTGTATTAAGTCCATTTGATTCATATTTAACATTAAGAGGAATGAAAACTTTAGAAATAAGAATGGAAAAACATACAAAAAATGCTATGGAAGTGGCTGAATTCTTAGAAAGTCATGAAAATGTTACAATGGTTAGCTATCCAGGTCTTAAAAGTTTCCCACAATATGAGTTAGCTCAAAGACAAATGGATATGCCAGGTGGTATGATAGCATTTGAAGTTAAGGGTGGCCTTGAAGCTGGTAAGAAGTTATTAAACTCATTAAATTTATGTACTCTTGCAGTTAGTTTAGGAGATTGTGAAACATTAATACAACATCCTGCATCAATGACTCATTCACCATATACTCCAGAAGAAAGAGCTGAAGCTGGAATAAGTGAAGGATTAATAAGAATATCTGTTGGTTTAGAAGCTGCTCAAGATATAATAAATGATTTAAAAGAAGGATTAGATAAATTATAATAAATACAAAAAAGAGGTTGAATCTAAGATTCAATCTCTTTTTTTTGTGATTTTTTCTTAATAACTGCCCTCATCATAAAAAATACTGGAGGAGTTGAAAATAGTGGAGCAATTATTGGAGCTAGTATCTTACCTATATTAAATACTTGAACAAATAATATTATAACTCCCATATTAAGGATGTACTCAAAAATATAAATCAAAATTGACAATGAAAATTTTTTAGTAGAGTAATTATTTTCTTTAAATGTGAACTTTGAATTTAAAAAATAAGAAGCAGAAATACTAATTACACTAGTAATAGTATAAGCTATTAAGTAATTAAGCTTTAAGCCAAGAAATAAAGAAATATAAATAATTTGAGATATTAAAAAATTACTTAAACCTATTACATTAAATTTTATATACTCAATAATCTTGCTCTTATGTTTTTTGAATTTTGAGAACATAGATTTAGTCTCCTTATGATGAAATAAATACTTAATTTATTATTTCAATAAATCAAAAATAATATTTATTAATAAATTTATTATATTTATTTAGGCCATAATTTGTACTGTTTATGACTAGATAAATATAATAAATTGAAAGTTAACGTAATATAAAATTCACAATATAACTTTAATCATAAATAAACAAATGAATTACAAAAGTTATTAAAAAAAAATATATATAAGTTGAATATATTGATTTTTTTTCATTCAATTAACTAAGAATTAAAAATTATGAAGTCATATTTTGATATATTTTCATGAAATAATACCTATTGACAACGATTTCAAAAAACATATAATTATAACTAAAAGGTAGCAATTATTTAAAATATTGGAGGAGAAATTTAATGTCTAACCAAAATAGAAATTTAACATGGCAAAATATAGCTTTAATGGGATTTGTCATGGTTTGGGGATTTGGGAATGTAGTTAATAACTTCGCAAATCAAGGATTAACAGTAGTATTTTCATGGATATTCATGATAGCTTTATATTTTGTACCGTATGCCTTAATGGTAGGGGAGTTAGGTTCAGCATTTAAAGATTCACAAGGTGGAGTGTCTACTTGGATAAAAGAAACGACTACACCAATGCTTGCATTTATGGCAGGATGGACATATTGGGTTGTACATGTTCCATATTTAGCACAAAAGCCACAATCTTTATTAATAGCACTTTCTTGGGCAATAAATCCATCAGGAGAGTATGCAACAGTATTAAAAGAATTAAATCCAATAATATTACAATCAGCGGTATTAGTAGTATTCTTAGTATTTTTATATGTATCAACAAAGGGAGTAAAAATATTAAAAGTTGTAGGTAGTGTAGCTGGTACATCAATGTTTGTTATGTCGCTATTATATATTGTTTTAGGACTAGCTGCACCTGCTATAACAGGTAAAGTAGCAACACCTAATATAACTGCAAGTTCATTTGTACCTAAGTTTGATTTTGCATATTTGACAACTTTATCAATGTTAGTATTTGCAGTTGGCGGATGTGAAAAGATAGCGCCTTATGTAAATGATACTAAAGATCCATCTAAGAACTTCCCTAAGGGTATGCTAATATTAGCTGGAATGGTTGCAGTTTGTGCTCTTTTAGGTTCTATAGCTATGGGTATGATGTTCAATGCTAATGCTATACCAGAAGATTTAATGATGAATGGTCAATACTACGCATTCCAATTACTTGGAGAACATTATGGATTAGGTAAAGTATTTGTTGTAATTTATGCTTTAGCAAATACTGCTGCTCAAATATCTGCATTAGTATTCTCAATAGATGCACCACTTAAAGTTTTATTAGGTGAAGCAGATGAAAGATTTGTACCAAAGACTTTATCTAAGACTAATAAAAATGGTGTTTTAGTTAATGGATATATAATGACAGCGGTACTAGTTTCAACATTAATAATAATTCCTGCTTTAGGAATAGGTAACACTACTGAATTATTTAACTGGTTATTAAAGTTAAACGCAGTTGTAATGCCAATGAGATACTTATGGGTATTCTTAGCTTATATGGGTCTTAAGAAAGCAGTAGGTAAGTTCAATACTGAATATAAGTTTATAAAGAACCCTAAGATAGGATTCTTAGTTGGATTATGGTGTTTCGGATTTACTGCATTTGCATGTATAATGGGTATGTTCCCAACAGATGTTCCTGCATTTAGTAAAGACTGGATATTCAGAGTTACATTAAACGTTATGACTCCTATAGTGTTAATGGGATTAGGTTTAATATTACCTATGATAGCTAAGAAAACTAATAAAACAGAAAATACATCTAAAACAGCACAATAAAATATATAATATTTTACGACTAGATTAATATAATGGCTTTTAAAGCCTGGTTTACTTTAAAAAAACGAGACTTATGCATGCTTTTACGAGCATGTAGAAGTCTCGTTTTTGTTGTATTAAAAAATAATTTATAAAAAATAATAAAAATAAAAAAGATATTGATAATCAATATCGACAGTGCTATCATATAAATACAATGATAATCAATATCAAAATTACGCTATGATAATCTAGTATATCAAGTTAAATTGATTTTAAATAAAAATAAGAAATAAAAGGAGTAGTTAGTATGAGTATATTAATTTTAGGTGGTCATGAATGTATGGAGAACGAATATAAATCAATGATTAAGAAAAAAGGATATAAAACAAAGATATACACAACTATGCCTTCGGGACTAAAAAAACGGATAGGAAACCCAGACGCAATAATACTTTTCATGTCTACAATTTCTCATAGTATGGCAGAGATGGCTTTAAAGGATGCTAAAAAAAAGAATGTACCTGTTATAAAAGTGCAAAATAGTAGTAAAGTAGCATTTATTAATTGCCTAGAAGATATAGAGATATGTACTAAAAACTGTAATCGATGTATATATAAAAAGATATGATAATTTATTAGCATTATAACATAAAAATAACTAAGTAGTGATAATTGATAAGTATAAATAATGATATAATGGAAGTTGAAAAACAAATTAAGTAAGAGAGTGATTATATAATAGACATATTACGGAGGGTAGTTTAATGGGCAAAAGAGAAGACTATATAAGTTGGGATGATTATTTTATGGGGATTGCTATGTTAGCAGCAAAAAGAAGTAAGGATCCCAATACTCAGGTTGGAGCGTGTATAGTAAGTGGTGAGTGCAGTGATGGACTAAATAGTAATACTATTTTAAGTGTTGGATATAATGGACTTCCTATTGGTTGTTCTGATAATGAATTTCCTTGGGACAATAAAGGGGAATTATTAGAAACCAAATATCCATTTGTGGTTCATGCAGAGTTAAATGCAATTTTAAATGCTAGAGGTAAATCATTACAAGGATCAAAATTGTATGTTGCATTATTCCCATGTAATGAGTGTTGCAAGGCTATTATCCAATCTGGTATAAGGGAAGTTATTTTTTTATCTGATAAATATGCTGAGACAGATGCTGTTAAGGCATCGAAGAGAATGTTTAGTGCATCAGGAATTAAGTTAAATCAGTTAAGGCCTAGCATTAAAAAGATTGAATTATCTTTGGATGTAAAAGATATATAATATTATTGACCTTAAATACTAATGACATAGGTAGATGGATGCCTAGGTCATTTGAATACAAGAAAAATTAAAATTAAGGGGGAAATGATAATGGAAGAGTTTAAACATGGGGGAAATTACAATGTACCGCTAGATTATGCTAAGGTAGCTTTTGCAAATAGTGATCCTAAAAAGATGGCTTTGTTTTCAAATTCACATTATGATGAGGATAGCAAGACTTTTAAGATTAAATGTATGGATATGGATTTGTATGCAAAGTATCCAAGTGGGGAAATCTTCTATGAAGACAGTACTAGGTTAAACCAAATATCATTAGAAATACTTATAATAAGATTTTTAGCTAATGCAAATCCAGTACCTGAAAGTAATAAATACATAACTTTTAAAGAAATTGAGGGAGGACATGTTTACTATCCTGCATTTTTAAAGACTAGTATAAATCGTTTGATAAGTAACTTTGGCAATGATATAAAAACCTTTGAAAATGTTATGGAAAAAATAGGTTCAACTAAGTTAAATATGGGGGATTGTAGCTATAAAATTAGATTTATAAATGATACTTATGTGGTTTATGTAGTATGGCAAGGGGATGATGAAATGGAGCCTAGTGGAAATATTTTGTTTGATTCTAATATAAAGTATTATTTCAATGCAGAAGATATAGCGGTAATTGGGGATATGCCATTTATAAGAATATTTGAAGAACTTGATAAAATAAAATAGTTAAATTGAAATAAGTCTAGCAATAGGCTTATTTTAATTTCTAACTGTATATAGAAAAATATTACAGATATTCGATATCTTTATTTAAAATATAATAAATTAAATAAATTAGAAAAATATTACTTTAAATTGACTAAAATTTATATATAATTAAAATAGGACTAGTTATTATAGGGGGATATTACATGAAAAATGTATTTAATAAATTTAATGAGTATATTTTAATTTCTGATGATCGTGGTAATATAAAATTATGTAATGATAAATTAATATCAAAATTAGGATATAGTGAGAAAGAATTAGAAAATTCTAATATAAGTAAAATTATATGTAATCAAGATGAGAGCATGAAAATTATATTAAATAGCATAGAAGATGTCAATATTAAATTAAAACTATATTCAAAATCTAATGATGAAATAGATGTAAATAGCGAAATAACTTTAAGTCAGTATAAGGGTGAAAAATCTTTTTTTATTATATTTAAAGAGATATCAAAAGATTTATATACAATAGAGGACTTAGATACATTATTAGATAATGTTGAAATAGGTGCGTGGATTAAAGATATAAATGGAAAATATTTGTATTCAAATAAAAAGTTTGCAAGTTTAGCAATGAAAAATAAAGAAGAGGTAATGGGTAAATATGATAAAGATCACTGGAGTGAAAAAAATAGCAAGACTTATATTAAAATAGATAAAGAGATGATACAAGATAAAAGACCTAGATTGTTGGAGCAAATGATTGATGTTGAAGGACAAGACCTGTGCTTTGAAGCTTACAAAGCACCTATACTTGATGAAAAAGGAAATATGAAATATATAATAGGTATAACAAGAGATATAAGTTTAAAAAAGAAAATTGAAGAAGAATTATATAATAATTATAATCAAATAGCCACCTTGCAGAATATGATCAATATGAAAAACAATGATACAAATATATATGATTTATTAAATAATATATGTAATGATTTTTTTAAATATTTGAAAGCAGATGGCTTATCTATTTGCATGTATGATTCTATACAAAAAGAACTTAAACCATCTGTGAAGATTGACTATGCTAATAATACTATAGAGAATATAGAATTTATTAAAATAGACAACAAAGAAAAGGAAGAAGAGTTTTATACATGTAAAAATGAAGGCTTAAAGAGTATTTATGAAAGAGAAAATATAAAAAATATAAAACATTTAGAAAATAAAGGGATAAAATATTTAGGAATTTATAATATAAAAATAAATGATGAATTTATGGGTTTATTAACTATTTTATATAAAGGTGATAACAAGCCTAAGTATAATCAAGATGATTTTATAAAAGCTACATGTAGCCAAATTGCTATACTTATTAAAAATTATAAACTTTCGGAGAAAGTAAAAATAGAAAATCAAAAGCGTGAAAATACAGAGAAAGAATTAGAACTTTTTTTAACTATAGCAGCAGATCTTATGGGTATATTAGCATTTGATGGATATTTCAAAAAAGTAACGCAAAAATGGAGTGAAGTACTTGGATGGAGTGAGGAAGAATTATTGTCAATGAACATTAAAAGTATTATACATCCAGATGATAAAAATGTTATTTTCAATAAGGGAATAATGGAAGAAACACAAGAAGAGAAAAGAAGTTTTAAAGTTAGATATTTATCTAAAAATGGTGAGTATGTATGGTTAGACTGGGCTATCAAGTATATAAAAGAACATAATCATTTTATAGTTGCAGGCAAAGATATTACAGAAGAAAAAAAACGGGAAGAAGAAAGAAAGTTACTAGAAGAAGCTGTTCATATAGAAAGCGTAAAAAATGAATTTTTTGCAAATATATCTCATGAATTTAAAACTCCATTAAATATCATACTTGGTACTATGCAACTGTTGGATCAAAATATACAACAAAATAATATAACGGTTGAAAAACTTACTAAATATGTAAAAAATATAAAACAAAATTCATATAGACTGTTAAGACTTGTAAATAATCTTATTGATATGAGTAGAATAGATACTGGATACTATGAACTACAACTTACAAATCATAATATAGTAAGTATAATTGAAGATATAACTTTATCGGTTGTAAATTATGTAGAGGGTAAAAATATAAACCTTATATTTGATACTAATACAGAAGAGGAAATTGTAGCTTGTGACCCTGATAAGATAGAAAGAATTATGCTAAATCTTTTATCTAATGCTATTAAATATACAGATAAGGGTGGAGAAATAAGTGTTGATTTGAAATCTGATATTAATAAAATAATTGTATCTGTAAAAGATAATGGAGTAGGAATACCTAATGAAAAAGCTGACATAATATTTGATAGATTCAGACAAGCTAATAGTACTTTAACTAGAAGATGTGAAGGAAGTGGAATTGGTTTATCTTTAGTAAAATCACTGATAGAAATGCATGGTGGTAGTATATGGGTAGAAAGTAAAGTAAATAATGGAACTCAATTTATATTTGAACTTCCAATTTCATTTACAGACAATAAAGACGAAGTTATTGTACATAGAGATTCACAAAATTATCAAATAGAAAAATGTAAGATAGAGTTTTCTGATATATATAGTTTATAGATTAACCTTTCGTATCATACATAGTACTATATTATAGAGTTTATAATCTAATATATAAATAAATTATTATGCAAAACAATAAGTAAATTAAAGAATTTAATATAAAAAAATCCTAGAGCATAGTCATATATTGATTCTAGGATTTTTTTATTATATAAGTATGAGAAAATGAAATATACAAGATTGCCTAATTTTAACCTTTGAAATTAAAATTTTTACTACAAGATAAACTATAACTTCAACGTGAATCCTCAAGGAGTAAGGCATAAGAAGAAGAGAACTCTGTATTAACCTCGATGACTTCTTTTGTAAATTCTTGACTCGCCTTAGGAATAGAATCTAAGGCATTGGCTTTATCTTGCGTGTCAATAATTGCGCCAGGAGGAACAAATCTACCAGAATCAATTACAACACCATTGGTTATAATAGCATTTGTTCCAATAAAACAATTATTTTCAATAGAAGCATTAAATATAACTGCTTTAAAACCTATAAAGGTATCATCTCCAATAAAACAAGGACCATGGATAACAGAACCATGTGCACAAGAAACGTTATTACCTACATATATGGAATATTTTTTGTTTTTTACCATAATATATTCCTTAGCTAAACCGTGGAAAACAACACCATCTTGAATATTAGTATTAGAGCCTACATAAAAAGGGGTTCCCTCATCAGCTCTTAGCGTAACATTACAGGCTATAAACACATTGGTACTAAGGGTTACATCACCTATAATAGATGAAAAAGGACCTATAAATACAGAAGGATCAACATTAGGGGAAATACTTTCATGAACAGAACTGGTACAAGGATTAGGACCTATAAAATAAGTATATTGATTGGAAGGACCTAATGGATTAGAGATAGGCTTAATCATATTATGATACCTCCTTAAATTGGTATATTATATATTATTGATATAATACATAAAAGGTACCTAAAATAGTATTAGGAAATATATATATTAAGAGTAAACATTAAAAAACTCTAATGATTAAGGTGGTATTAGAGGTTTTTTATGTTAAAATTAAGATAAAGACAATTCTAAATTAACACTAAGGGGGAAGGGTTATGGGGATTTATTTAGACAATGCAGCAACATCATATCCAAAGCCACAACAAGTAGCAAAATCCATATATGATTTTATGATAAAGAATGGGTCAAGCTCAGGAAGAGGATCTTATCAAAGGGCTATGCAATCAGATTTTTTAATTTATGAAACTAGAAAACTAGTAGGAGAGTTATTTAACTTTAAAGATCCTAAAAAAGTAATATTCACATCAAATGTAACAGAGTCTTTAAATTTAGCACTAAGAGGAATACTAAAAGAAAATGACCATGTAGTAACTAGTAGCTTAGAACATAATGCAGTGTGGAGATGTTTAAAGACTTTAGAAAAAGAAAGAAACATAACAATAACTAAAGTTCCATCTACTAAAGAAGGATACACAAATCCAGTAGACGTAACTAAAAGTATAAAAAAAGATACAAAGCTTATAGTATTTACCCATGCATCAAATGTTTTAGGGACTATCCAACCCATAAAAGAAATTGGAAATATTGCTAAAGATAACGATATCTTATTTTTAGTAGATGCAGCTCAAACAGCAGGCGTATGCAATATAGATGTTAAAGGAGATAACATAGATTTACTAGCATTTACAGGACACAAAAGCTTACTTGGACCAATGGGAACAGGCGGATTAATTATAAATTGTGATTATGATATAAATCCTCTAAAGGCAGGTGGAACAGGTGGAGATTCTGCGTATGAATATCAACCTGATTACTATCCAAATAAACTAGAAACAGGTACATTAAATGTAAGTGGATTAGTAGGACTTAGAGAAGCTATTAAATTTATAAATAAAGAAAGCATAAAAAAAATACATAACAAAGAAAAAGAATTAGTAGATTATGCATTGAATAAATTAAAAGAAGTAAAAAATATTGAAATTTACGGACCGCAAAATAGTGAAGATATTGTAGGGGTAATATCTTTTAATATAAAAAACATAAGAGCAGAGGATGCAGTACATGAGTTAGATTCAAAGTATAATATAATGATTAGAGCAGGTCTGCATTGTGCACCAAACGCTCATGAATTGATAGGAACAAAAGAAATAGGAAGCATGAGAATAGGTATTGGATATTTTAATGAAAAAGAAGATATAGATAAATTAGTACAAGCATTAAATGAAATACAAATATAATTAAGGGGGGGCAAACATGTATCTAGAAAGTATAAATTTAAGTTTTATTCAACCATGTACTACAGATGCGAAGAGAATAAGGATAAAAGCTAGTTTACCTAGGAATATAAGCGATATATTTCCTTATTTAAATTCATATTTAAAAACAGCAATATACAATCAAAGAGCAAATACTTTTGTGTTTAACAAGGAACATAAAATTATAACTATTTTTGAAGAGAATATTAACGTTGCAAAATTACTTAATGAAACAGAAGCATTTGAAGTATTAGATTATTTAAAAGATATTATAAATGAAGTAGATGAAAAAAGAAGTGAAATACAACCATCATATGAACTTATAAAATTACCAAGCCCAATAGAGGCATACACTTATTTACCTAAGCTAAACTGTAAAAAGTGTGGACAACAAACTTGTTTAGCATTTGCGACAAAGTTAATAAAAGGAGAAACTAAGGTAAAAAAATGTTTGCATTTATATGAAAAAGGAAATGAAAATAATATAGATAAACTTGAAAGTATGATCTTATTATTAGGGCACGAAATTTAATAAATATTAAAAAATACTTATAATAACAAACTTCAATCAAATTATTCAATAGCAATGTGCGTATTGATTTTACTGATAAACATTAGAATATAAACTATAAAACGAGAAAGATTGCTACTATAAGTATTTAAGGCATGGGAACATACTTTACAGTAGTATTATTATGTGTTATATTTGGAACAATTGGGTATTATACCTATAAAAGTATAAAAGAAAATTCAAATTATAGGAGAAAAACAATGGATATACTTATAACACAAAGCGCAAAGATAGAACTTGATAAATTAATGCAAAATAGCGAGCATAAAAATATAAGAATACGCACAAGATGTATAACTATGCATGATGATGCAAAGCTTGACTTTGAATTAGATGAAATAAAAGAAAATGACGAAGTATATGAAGTTGATGGGTATACTGTAATAATAAATAGAAACCTAGTAGACCAATTATATAGCCTAACAATATCATATGGTGGTTTATTAAGTAGAGATAAATTTTCAGTAGAAGGTGAATTTGGATTCTACCAATATTAAAATAAGCGAATTTTAAGCTTCAGTGAGAGATGTATAAGAAAATTAAAATTTTTATAAAAATATGAATTTTAAACTTTAAAATGGTTAATATATAAGTACAGAGTTAATGAAAATTAATTTTGTATCTAAACTCACTAGATAAAAGCTAGGACTATAACCTAACCTTTTACTAGTAACTATTGGGTGTTTAGATGATGAGATATCTGTTGATATCATATTAAATAACTTATCAGAATTAAAAAAACCTCATTTTAATTTATAGCTATTAGCTAATGAAGTCAATAGCCAATAATTGATTGTATGCTAAATAGTAAATATTATTTAATAAAAATCAAAAAAGAGGGAAAAGCTCACTAAAAGGTGATAGCTTTGGTAAAAGGCATTAGATTTGATGACTATAATTATTAAATCTAGTGTCTTTTGTTATTTCATGGAATATTTTAGTTGACAATGAAAAGTAAAAGACTATAATTAAATTGTAAAACAAAACAAAATAGCTAGGGGAGCCAAGTGGCTGAGAGGATTACCGACCCTTATACCTGATCTGGATAATACCAGCGTAGGAAAGCTTTTACATAAATATAATAATATTTATAATTGTACTATGTAACTATAAAGCTATGCCTATTAGGTATAGCTTTTTTTAATTGTTAAATTATAAAGCAAAAATGTTAGGGGGAATAAGTATATGTTTAATTTAATTCAAAAGGTTAAAGAAACAAATCCATTAGTACTTCATTATACTAATAACGTAACAATAAACGATTGTGCAAATATAACTTTAGCAATAGGGGCGAGTCCTTTAATGAGTTTTTCATATGAGGAAGTAGATGATATTGTAAGTGTTGCAAGTTCAGTTGTAATAAATATAGGAACTATGAACTCAGAATTACTAGACTTATATCTACTAGCAGGAAAAACTGCAAACAAGTACAATAAGCCTATAATATTAGATCCAGTAGGAGTATTTGCAACTAAGGCAAGAGCAGAGCTTATAAATAAATTATTAAATGAAGTTAAATTTGATGTAGTAAAAGGAAATATAGCTGAAATGAAGTTCATTGGTGGGTTTGAGGTAAAAGGAAAAGGTGTAGATTCTTTTGACGAGGATGAAGATTCAGCTGAAATGATAAAGAAGGTTGCTAAAAAATTAGAATGTGTAGTAGTAGCAACTGGGAAAATAGATATAGTAACTGACGGAGATACAGTTTATAAAATAAATAATGGAACCTCGAAACTAAAAAGTATAACAGGAACAGGATGTATGAGTGCTAGTTTAATAGCAAGTTGTATAGCATGTAGTGAAAAGACTATAGAAGGAGCTACAATGGGGGTACTTACAATGTCTTTAAGCGGAGAATTAGCAGACATTAATAATCCTAAAATTGGAACTTTCAAAGTTAATTTAATGGATGAAGTGTATAGCCTAGATTCTGAAAAATTAAATAAATATGCAAAGATAGAGAAGATATAAGATTTAGTACTTAGTAGAAAATTGCTAGTTTAAATAACTCAGCTTTATATATTTGATTTTATATGATTTAAAATATATTTTAGAAATTTAAAAAATAACAAGGGGGAGAAATAGAATATGTTTAATACAATTTTACTTTTAATATTTATAATACCGTTAGTTTTATATATTATGAAAATGAAGGATTATAAGTTTAAAACAAAAGAAATGGTAGCAATAGCAATGTTTAGTTCTATGAGCTATATACTATCATTAATACCATTTATAAAATATCCTCAAGGTGGAGGAATAAACATGTTTGCAATGCTTCCTCTATTATTAGTATCAATATTTTACTCTAGACAAGCAGGGCTTACAGCAGGACTTATCACAGGCCTTATAAGTTTATTAATGGAAGGTTATATAGTTCATCCAGCACAAGTAATACTTGATTATGCACTTCCACACATGGCACTAGGGCTTAGTGATACGTTTGGAAAAGATAACAAAAAAAATATTATATTAGGAAGTTTAGTAGCAGTATTTTTAAATACAACACTACACTTTATATCAGGAGTAGTATTTTTTGGACAATTTGCACCAGAAGGCATGAATCCTATAGTTTACTCATTTATATATAATTTTTCAGGAAATGGAGTAGAAGGATTACTTTGTGTTATTATACTTTCATTATTACCACTTACAAGCCTTAAAAAAATAGTAGCAGCATAAATAAAAAGTAGCAATCAAAATTTTATTGCTACTTTTAAAATTATATTTTATAGGCCTTTAGCAATATATTTTAAGGCTGTTATAAATACAGTTGCTTCTTCAATAGTATTATATAAACCTAAACTCAATCTTACCATACCAAAATTATTTAAGTCTGTATCAACTGAATCTATATATGCATTCATATCACTCACACCAAGTAATCTATTTACATAAGGATGAGCACAGAACTTTCCACATCTTAAAGCTATACCAAGATCATCTGCAAATTTATGAGCTAATATATCAAACGGTATATTTTCTATATTAAAAACTATTACACCTAATCTATCATCAGTAGAGTCTGTGTCTCCATAAAGTATTACATTCTTAATTTGTTTCATCTCATTTATTATATAATTTTTTATGTCCATCTCATGTTTATATATATTATCAAATGTGATTTCTTCTAATTGCTCTAATGCGCTTACCATTCCAATAACACCTAAGAAATTTTGAGTTCCTGCTTCGTGTAAGCATGGTGGTTCCTCCCAAATTACATTAGAATCAGATACGGTATCTACACAGCCTCCACCTCTTAAAAAAGGATCTAAATTTGATAAGTCTTCAGTTAATCCAACTATAGCGCCACTTCCAAATGGAGCATAAGCTTTATGAGCTGAGAAAACTAAAAAATCTATTTGCTCTGAAGAGTTCTTGCCTTTCATATCTATTTTTTTATGAGCGATAAGTTGTGCTGCATCTACAATAATTTTAGCTCCATGGTCATGACAAAGTCTCGCAATATCATGTATAGGATTTATATATCCCGTTACATTGGATGCTCCAGTTATACTTACATATTTTATTTGACCTTTATTTTCTATTAACTTGTCTTCTATAGCTTGTATATTTATTCTACCTAATTCATCAACCTCAACATATTCAACAGTTGCGACGTTTCTCCAAGGTAAGTCATTTGCATGATGTTCCATTCTAGTAGTTAGTATTTTATCATCTTTACTTTTTATTAATACATTTGCAAGTAAATTCAAAGATTCTGTTGTACCTTTTGTATACAAAACTGTATGAGTAGTAGTATCTTTTAAATTGAAGAATTCTAATATTTTATATCTAGTTTCTTCAAATTTTTCAGTACATAAATCTCCCTTTTGTCCAGTTCCTCTAGCCACAGGTCCATAAGTTAATACGTTGTTCATAATAGATTCTACTACACTTTTTAAAGGTGGTGTTGTAGCGCCATTATCAAAATTTATAGGTATTACAGGTAATCCATTTTTTAGAATTACAGGCATATCTAGTCCTATAAATAAATCTCTATAATTAAGATTTAAATCCATAGCAAAACCTCCATTAATATATATGCTTATCTTTAAGCACCAAAAATCTTTATAATTAAGATTTTCTTAATATAGATATATGCAACAATCTACAAAAAAGTTTATGAATTAAACACATATTAGAAAAAATTGTAATAATTTAAAAACTGTATATATGAAACAAATGTTATCACATATAAATGCTTAATAAATTCAACATAATAGCATAAACCTTATATTTTAAATAACTACTAGTTACTTTTCAAATCTATGGTAATATTATATATAGAAAATAAAACATATTAAATCAAGTAAAAAGCTAATTTTATGTATGTTATATTAAGAATTTAAATAGATGTATTAAAGAAAGGAATTAATATGAAAAAAATATTAGTACTAGCAGAAAAGCCTTCAGTAGGAAGAGATATAGCTAGAGTATTAGGATGTTCAAACGATAAAAATGGATATATAGAAGGATCAAAGTACATAGTAACATGGGCACTAGGTCACTTAGTAACACTAGCAGATCCGGAAAGCTACGGAGAAAAATATAAATCTTGGAACATAGACGACTTACCAATACTACCAAAGTACTTAAAAACAGTAGTAATTAAAAAAACTTCAAAGCAATTTAACACAGTAAAAGCACAAATGGTTAGAGACGATGTAAGTGAAATAGTAGTAGCTACAGATGCAGGACGTGAAGGGGAGCTTGTAGCAAGATGGATAATAGAAAAAGTACAAGTTAAAAAGCCACTAAAGCGTTTATGGATATCATCAAGCACGGATAAAGCTATAAAAGAAGGATTTGCTAAATTAAAAGATGGAAAAGAATACGAAAATCTATATCACTCAGCAATAGCAAGAGCAGAAGCTGACTGGATAGTTGGGATAAATGCAACACGTGCACTTACAACAAAGCATAATGCACAACTTTCTTGTGGTAGAGTTCAAACACCAACTATAGCAATGATATTTAAAAGAGAACAAGAAATAATGGAATTTAAACCTAAAAACTATTATGGTATAAGTGTAGTAGCAAATAAAGGAAACTCGCAGCTTAAGTTTGTATGGCAAGATAAAAACAATTCAACTAGCAGTTTTAACGAAGAAAAGGTAGATAACACAATAAATAAAATAAAAAACAATGATATAAAAATAGTGAAAGTTAATAAAACACATAAGAAAAAGTATTCACCAGCATTATATGACTTAACAGAGTTGCAAAGAGATGCAAATAAAATCTTTGGATATTCAGCAAAAGAAACTTTATCTATAATGCAAAAGCTATATGAACACCACAAAGTACTTACTTATCCAAGAACAGACTCAAGATACTTAACTAGTGATATAGTAGAAACTTTAAGTGATAGAGTAAGAGCAGTTAATGTAAGTGACTATTCAAGAGTATGTACTAAATTACTGAAGTCAAAGATAAACTCAAATAAAAGTTTTGTAGACGATTCAAAAGTAAGTGATCACCACGCTATAATACCAACAGAAGAAAAAGTATTTTTAGGTAATTTAAGTGATAAAGAAAGAAAAATTTATGACCTTGTTGTAAAAAGATTCTTAGCAATACTTTGTCCTCCGTTTGAATATGAACAAACTTCAATAAGTGCAGAAGTAAACGGAGAAAGCTTTACTGCAAAGGGAAATAAAATAATAAGTTTAGGTTGGAGAGAGACATATAAAGACTCTGATGATGAAGAAAACTATGATAGCATACCAGCTGTTATAGAAAGCGAAGTTTTAAGTGTAGCTAAATTAAATAAAACTACTGGAAAAACTAATCCTCCAGGTTATTTAAATGAAGGAACGCTACTTACAGCAATGGAAAAAAATAGCCTAGGAACAGTAGCAACAAGAGCTGATATAATAGAAAAGTTATTTAATTCTTTCTTATTAGAGAAAAAAGGAAAAGATATATATATAACATCAAAAGGAAAGCAATTACTAGAGTTAGTTCCAAGTGAATTAAAAAAACCAGAGTTAACAGCATCTTGGGAAGCTAAGTTATTAGATATATCAAAAGGAAAATTAAATAAAGATAGCTTTATAAATGACATGAAGAATTACTCAAAAGATGTAGTTAAACAAATAAAAAATAGTGACTCTAAATTTAAACATGATAATTTAACTAAAAATAGATGCCCTGAGTGTGGAAAATTCATGCTTGAGGTAAATGGAAAAAAAGGAAAGATGTTAGTTTGTGAAGATAGAGAATGTAACACAAGAAAAACTGTGTCACAAGTAACAAACTCAAGATGTCCAGTATGTCACAAGAAATTAGAACTTCGTGGAGAAGGTGAAGGAAAAACATTTGTATGTAGTTGTGGACATAGAGAGAAATTAAGCACATTTAACAAAAGAAAAGCAGAAGAAAAAAATAAAGGATCTAAAAAAGATATAAATAAATATCTAAAAGATCAAAATAAAAATGAAGAAGTATTCAACAATCCATTTGCAGCAGCCTTAGCAAAACTTAAAAAATAGTAATAAAAGAAATTTAAAACTAAACCCCTCAACAGTACAGATATGTATTGTTAAGGAGGTTTAGTTTTTATTATAGTATACTAATTTAAAATAGAATAGGTTAAATTACACAAAACACCTTAGGCAAGCATCTTTCTTATGACCTAAAGAATTTAAAAAACCGTCTATGCTTAGATATCCTAAGCTATCTACTCCAATAAAAGCACGTATTTCTTCTAAGATCATATTAGAACCTATAAGTTCTTTTTTATTCGAAGTATCGATTCCTAAGCAGCAGGGAGATTTTACTATAGGTGAAGCCAGTCTATAATGAATTTCCTTTGCACCTGCTTTTTTAAGAAGAGAGATAATTTTTTTGCAGGTTGTACCTCTTACCATAGAATCATCTACAACTACAATTTTCTTACCTTGAATATTTTCTTTAATAATATTTAACTTCAAAGAGACTGCTTCTTCTCTTTTAGATTGACAGGGCTTTATAAAGCTTCGTCCTATAAAACTATTTCTCACAAATCCTATGGTATAAGGTATTGAGGAGGATTTAGAATATCCTAAAGCAGCAGTAGTTCCAGAGTCAGGTACCCCTATTACAATATCAGCATCTGCCGGACATTCTTTAAATAAAGTCTCACCAGATTTGAATCTGGATTTATAAACACTAACTCCATCAATTTTACTATCTATTCTAGAAAAATAGATATATTCAAAAGCGCAGGTGTTACATATAGTGTTTTTCATGAAACTTACTGCTTCTATCCCGTTACTATCAATTTTAATTATTTCTCCAGGTAAAACATCTCTTATGAATTCTCCACCAAGCATATCTAAAACACAGCTTTCTGAGCATACTATATAACCACCATTGAATTTTCCTATACATAAAGGTCTTATGCCTTGACAGTCTCGCATAGCAAATAACTTGTCCTTTGTAAGTATAACAGCAGCATATCCACCTTTTATATGTTTTGATATGATTTCTAAGGTTTTTTCGATAGAAGAATTATAATATTTTTCAGTAAGTTTTAAAATAATCTCAGAATCAGTAGTTGTATTAAATTTTAATCCATGATATTCTAAGGAATTTCTTAGTTCAACTGCATTTGTAAGATTACCATTATGTGCTATAGATATTTGACCAAAGGAACATTCATCTAAAATAGGCTGAGCATTTACAATAGTATTTTCACCAAAGGTAGGATATCGTACATGACCTATGGCAGAAAAACCATTTATATTATTAAGATTATTTTTAGTAAATACTTCATTTACTAAACCCATATCTTTATGGCAAATAAGCTTATGCCCATTTGAATATGTTAATCCGCAGCTTTCCTGTCCCCGATGTTGAAGTGAATTAAGTGCAAAATAAAGCATAGAAGACAAGTTGATTTTTTCATTAGAAAATACCCCTACTACTCCACATTCTTCTTTATATTTATCAACATCATTAATTTGCATTTTATCACTTCCGCTTCTGTTTAATATCTAGCTTGATTCTCTTTAGCTATCAGCTCTTAAAAGATTTATATCTTTTCCTTCCATTATTTTATTCATATTTCTCATAGAACACATTTTTCCGCACATAGTACAGCTATCTTCATGCTCAGGAGAAGATTCTTTTCTATATCTTCTAGCTTTTTCTGGGTCAATAGCAAGTTCAAACATTCTTTCCCAATCAAGTTCTTGTCTTGCTTTACTCATTTTATTATCCCAATCCCTAGCATTAGGAATGTTCTTAGCTATATCACCAGCATGAGCAGCTATCTTTGCAGCAATGATACCTTCTTTAACATCATCTAAATTAGGCAATCTTAGATGTTCTGCTGGAGTTACGTAGCATAGGAAATCAGCTCCACAGCTTGCAGCTAATGCTCCTCCAATTGCACTTGTGATGTGGTCGTAGCCTGGCGCTATATCTGTAACTATAGGCCCTAATACATAAAATGGTGCACCATGACAAAGTTTCTTTTCAAGTAGCATATTTGCTTTTACTTCATTTAATGCCATGTGTCCTGGACCTTCTATTATAACTTGTACATTTCTTTCCCAAGCTCTTAAAGTTAATTCTCCCAGTACCATTAATTCTTTGATTTGACAGGCATCAGTAGAATCATTGATAGAACCAGGTCTGCAAGCATCTCCAAGACTTAAAGTTAAATCATATTTTTCGCATATATCTAATAACTCATCGTAATACTCATAGAAAGGGTTTTCTTTATTATTAAGTTCCATCCATGCATAAGTAAGAGAACCACCTCTTGAAACAATATTTGTAAGTCTTTTATTTCTTTTAAATACATTTGCAGTTTCTTTATTTATACCTGCGTGGATAGTTACAAAATCTACACCATCTTTTGCATGTTTTTCTACAACATCTAAAAATTCCTTTGCAGTAATGTCTTTTAATTCTTTATCATAAAAACCAAAAGCGTCATAAACTGGAACTGTACCTATCATAGCAGAAGAAGATTCAATAAGTCTTTTTCTAAATTCTTCAGTTTTCCCAAAAGAACTTAAGTCCATTATAGCTTCAGCCTTCATGTCTAAAGCTAGCTGTACCTTTTTCATTTCCTCATCAATATCACAGCAATCCTTTGATATACCTAGATTTACATTTATTTTTGTTCTTAGGCCTTCTCCTACACCTTCTGGATCTAAAGATTTATGATTCTTATTAGCAGGAATAGCAATCTGACCTTTTGCAATAAGCTTTCTTAAAACTTCTACATCCATATTTTCTTTTTTAGCTACTAATCCCATTTCTTTTGTAACAATACCCTTTTTCGCAGCATCCATTTGAGTTGTATACATCATTTTAAATTCCCCTTTATTATTTATTTAGTTTTTCTCTAATAGCCAGTATATTTCTGAATATATCTAATTATTGAATTTTAAATATAAACTAAAAAAAGCTTTACCATAAGGTAAAGCTTCCTACAAACATGTATTATAAAAATTAATTATAATAATCATCGCAAATAACTTTCCTACGGTAGTTCTAACTACGTCAGGTTCAGAGGGTTAGGTTAGTATAAACCTTCTCAGCCAAATTGGCACCCCTAGCTAATTATATTCATTTTTCATGTAAATAATATCCAAAATGTTACTTTAAGTTCATTATAGTATTGAAGTGGTATTCTGTAAAGTGTTTTTTAAAAAGACAGTTAATATGTAGAATTAACAACTTTAGGTATTGTTTTAATTCTTATTTATGTATAACAACCATGGGCAATACAAAGAGCCAATTATAAAATTTGTTTTCTAAGGATGACATTTTCATATTAATTATCATTTCATAAATTTAAAATTTATTTGGAAAATACACAATTATATTTGCACACTCTTTACTATTTACATTGAGGATTTATAAGTTCATATTTTTCATCAAAATTCTTTTCTCCCCATTCGCACATAGCATCTAATATAGGATATAAGCTCATACCTTTTTCAGTTATACTATACTCTACCTTAGGAGGAACTATTGGATAAACAGTTCGATAGACAAGATTATCTTCCTCTAATTCTCTAAGTTGATTTGTAAGAGTTTTATGTGATGTGTGATTTATAAAAGATTTTATTTCACCAAATCTTTTAGTTCCATTTTCTATTAAAAAATAAAGTATCAGAGGCTTCCATTTACCACCGATGACATTTAAAGTGATTTCCATTTCACAAGTTAAACTGCATTTTTTCATAATATTCCTCCAAAAAGCTAAATTAAAAATTATAGAGTAGTTACCTCTATTTCACTATGTAACTATTATGTGCGTACTTAAAATAAAACATTAGTTCAGATATAATTATAGTATAAGAAAATATTAATGTATATAAATGGAGGATAATTATGAATAAATTAGTAGTTATAACGGGAGCAAGTTCAGGAATTGGAAAAAGCATAGCAAAGAAGTTTTCAGAAAATAACCATCCGGTATTACTATTATCTAGAAGACTAGATAAAATGGAAGAATTAGAACTTCCAAATTCACTATGTAAGTCAGTAGATGTTACAGATTTAGAAAAGATGGAAGAAGCTATAAATGAAGCGGAAGGAAAATTTGGTAAAGTGGATTGTTTAATAAATTGTGCAGGAATAATGTTATTAGGAAATCCCCAAGATCAAAGTTTTAAAGAATGGAATGATATGATTGATGTTAATATAAAAGGAATATTAACAGGAACTAATATTGTTTTAAAGGATATGGTTAAGAGAAATGAAGGAACTATAATAAATATAAGTTCTATAGCAGGAAAAAAGACTTTTGATAATCATGCAGTGTACTGTGGCACAAAATTTGCTGTTCATGCAATAAGTGAAAACATAAGAAAAGAAGTTGCAAGTAGCAACGTTAGAGTTATAACTATAGCTCCAGGAGTTGTTGAAACACCATTACTATCTCATACAACAGATGAAGATATAAAGGCTAATTATAATGAATGGAAAAAAAGTATAGAAAGTGGATTAGAACCAGAAAAAATAGCTAGTTGTATAGAGTTTGCATATAATCAACCACAAGATGTTTGTATAAGAGAAATTGTAATAGCAAAAACTAAGCAAGAAGATTAGAATTATTTAATTAAGAGGTAGAATTATGTATAAGGATAAAGTTATTTTTGTAACAGGGACAAGCAATGGAATAGGTAATAGTATAGCTAAAGAATATGCAAAACAAAATGCAAATGTAATTGCTATTGATATAGTGGAACATGACTTTAGTGAAAGTAATATAGAATTTTATAAAGTAGATTTAAGAAATGAAGATGAAATCAAGTCTGCATTTGAAAAAGTAGTAAACAAGTATGGTACTGTGCATATACTGATAAATAATGGAGCTATAAGTAAATTTAATAAATCTATATTTGATATAGAAACAGTAGAATTTGATGATGTTATAACTGTAAATCTTAGAGGAAGCTTTATATGTTCTAAAGAATTTATAAAAGCAAATAAAGGTCAAAACTATGGAAGAATAGTTAATATAAGTTCAACAAGGTTTAATCAAAATGAAGCAGGATGGGAAGCTTATGGAGCATCTAAAGGTGGCCTTATATCTTTAACTAACACAATGGCGATTTCATTATCAGATACACCTATTACAGTTAATGCAATAAGTCCTGGATGGATACAATTAGACAGCTATGAATTATCAGAAATAGATAAAAAGCAACATCCATCAGGTAGAGTTGGCAAATCAAAAGACATAGTTAATACGTGTTTATTTTTAACAAATGAAGAAAATGATTTTGTAAATGGTACAAATATTATTGTAGATGGTGGTATGACAAAGAAAATGATCTATATTGATGATAAGTAAAATTTATAAAAAGATAGACTAAAAGTAGTTATATGAAACAATATAGTCAATAATAGTAATGAAGGAGTGACAGAATGGTAAAAGATTATTATTGTCCGCATTGTAGTTCTAATCTAGAAGTAATGGATAGCTGAGGGTCTTTAAGTTATTTTTGTATGGAATGCAAAATGTTGGTGTCCAGAAAGAAAATATTAACTAAAGAACAAGTAGAAGAAAAAGAACGTAAATAAAATCTATAATATAGTTGAAAGGATAGGGTCTATTTCAAAATATAATTCTGTAAATTTTGAGATAGACCCTGTAAAGATTTTATTAAAAAGTACATTTTTTAATAACGGTATTTCCATCGATTACCTGAACTATTTGGAAATTATATCCTAAACCAAGTTTTTTCAACTCTGGACTTGAAGTTCCAGTACAATATATTGTATATATTTTATTTTCATCCATCTTAACTTGTATACTTAGTATTTGGCCAATTTCATCTGCTGGACGAACTCCTAATTGGTAAGTTCCTGTAAGAATTTCCATGTATTCATTTCCACTGTTACTTTCTACATTTCTAGCTAATTTATATCCATTTGAGCTCATAAGAAAGATTAGTGGGCCTGGAGTTAAATTATAAAATCTAACAATTGATTTATTAGGTTTTGGTTTTTGTTCAATATTATCTATTATAGATACTAGCTTTAAATTATTTAAATCTCCTGTAATTGCAATGGTCATTAATTGACCTCCTATTATTTCCATATCATTAACTTCAAGAAGGGGATTTTCCTTAGTATTAGCTAAATAAACTTGTATACTATATTTTCCTCCGAGTCCGGGTACATAAGGACCAATTTGTACTGATTTTAAATCTTTAGCTAATAGAAATTCATTATTTATATATACATCTAAAGCTTCTGACTTAACTAAAGAATTAAATATTCTAATGAATGAATATTGAGAATTTAAGCAAGGAATTGATGGCGTGTCTATAAATTGACGATGATTATAAAACATGAAAACACATCCTTATTATTTAATATTAGCAGAACGCTAATATAAGTATATGAGTATAAGTGAAAATATTTCTTATTTTTAAAAATACACGAATATTTAGTATAATAAAGAATCTAAGGCTATGATTCTTAAAACTTAATTATTATAATATTACTTTAGCTATTAAATTTTAAGCTGTTAATATATAGCTATCATATAGTCCGACAAATAATCTAATATAGCTTATTGAAATAAAAATAGAAATCACTAATCAAAGTGAAAGAAATTAATATATTAAAAACTAAGGCTCTAGTAAATTTTTACTAGAGCCTTAGTTTTTATATTTCTATATCATATTTTTTTAGTAGCATTAAGTAGTGATTAGCTTCTCTTAATACATGATCTGCTAATAATGGTATTGCTATAGATCTAATTTCACATTGTAATAACCCTTTTGCTGCTTGTTCTTTAAAATCTTTAATTCTCTTAGTTGCTTCTAAACTTTCATCTGTAACTTCTTCAACCATACCAGTTTTTTCAGCTGAAGCTAAAGCTTTTCTTCTTAATTCATCAAATTCATTTGCAAAATCATTGGAAGTTTCAAATAAATCTTCTTCAGTAGGATCTAATAACCCTCTTATAAATTTAGAGTGCTCAGCCATTATTCTGTTCCAAAACGCTTCTTGATTAAGAGCATCTTCAATTATATCTACGTCTTCTCTTCTTTGTAATTTTACTAATATATCTATAAAAAATTCAGCTTCTCTTCTAATATGATATATTAATAAAGGATAAGTAGCAATTGCTTTAGTGGCTTCAATAGACTTACAATTTAGTTCACAAATGTTTTTAACTAATGCTGGATTACATTGGCTATGATCATGACTACAGGTAAGTTTTAGTTCTAATTTAGTTATAGTTCTATCTATAGGTACTCCAGTTAAAAACTCAGACATTTTTTCAGCACTTAAGGTATATGGTGTGACCATATCATTTTTTAATCCAATTACACCGTAAGCTATGTTTATAGTGCTTAAAAGAAGGTCGCTAAAAGTTTCTATAAATATTCCTGCCTCTTTTTGTAAGTACGTATTTTTATCAAGAAGAGAGGTTTTAAAAAAAAGCATGTTCTTTCATAATTCTCAAAAATAATAAATTAATATCTAAGGATTGTTTTACAAAATTTCTATCAGATAACATGCTTTATCACCCTTTTCATTTTTCTTATTTTTCCCTAATAATATAGCATTCTGAACTTATAAAAATAGTTCATATAAAAAATTCATATGATAATAAGGAAAAAAAGAGAGAAAAATTTAAAATATCGAGATGAGATTTATTAAAATGCTAACTAGAAAATAGAGATAAAAAAGCTTGAAAGTATTGTAATGAAA
>NZ_JBXKIW010000092.1:0-15644 GCF_056995035.1 Romboutsia sp.
ACGACTTTAGCTGAAAATATAAATAATATAAGCGAAGGATTAGATAACGCAATAGATGAAAAACTAAAAAGTGAGCTTATAACAAATGTAAGCCATGATTTAAAAACGCCTTTAACAGCTATAATAAATTATGTTGGCTTAATAAAAAAAGAAGAAAATATACAACCACAGCACTTAAATGATTATGTAAATATATTAGACAATAAATCAAAAAGGCTAAAAGTGCTAATAGAAGATTTATTTGAGGCTAGTAAAGCTAGTAGTGGCAATATAAGTCTTGATATTAAAAGGCTAAATTTAAGTCAATTATTAAAACAAAGCATAGGCGAAAATGAAGAAAAATTAGCAAAGACTAAGCTGGATTTACAAATAAATTTACCAAAAGAACCTGTATACATAAACTGTGATGGAAAAAGAATGTATAGAGTATTTGAAAATCTATTAAATAACATTGCTAAGTATTCTTTAGAAAATACTAGAGTTTATATAGAAATTAAAGAAAAAGGTGAGAATATATACGTTTATATGAAAAATATATCATCTTATCAATTAAATTTTGAACCTGATGAAATAACAGAAAGGTTTAAAAGAGGAGACTTATCAAGAAATACTGAAGGAAGTGGATTAGGACTTGCCATAGCTAAGGACTTAGTAGAACTTCAAAATGGTAAGTTTGAAATACAAATAGATGCAGATCTTTTCAAAGTAGAGTTAGTGTTTATTAAAGCTTAGTAAAAATATATACACAGATTAGTTATTTGATACTAGAATTAATAATACTTTTCTCTGTAAAAATTATTATGTGTCAACATTTTTATACATTGATAATATTGAACTGATAAGAAGAGCTATGAATCAAAATTAAAGGCAGAGAAATCTGTCTTTTTTAATGCAGTAAATTAGGTATTAATTTTGTTTATGTTTGAAAATAGGATAGATTAGTACAGAAAAAAGACCTTTACTAGTCTTTACTTAGTATTTATAAAAGTATTTATAGTATTTAAAAGTATTTAGGCATATCTGAAACCATTGGAATTACTAATAAATTTCAAGCTAAATACGACATGAGGGAACTTAACTACGACACATGGGAACCTTAAATGCGACAGGTGGGAACTCTAAGTACGGCATGAGGGAACTTTTAATGCGACACATGGGAACTCTAAGTACGACATGAGGGAACTTTTAATACGACACATGGGAACTCTAAGTGTGATATGAGGGAACTTTTAATACAACACATAGGAACTTTAAGTACGACATGAGGGAACTTTTAAATACGCAACTATATAAATATTGACGTATTTAAAAGTTTATATTAAATTATAGATAGGATTAGTATTGATTATTGGGCGGAGGTATAGGAATGAACACAAATGAAAAAAATATAGTTATGAAAAATAATATAATTATAAAGGCTAAATATAATATATCAACATTAGAAAATAGAATATTTCTAATGCTTTTATACAAGTTACAAAAGAATAATGAGGATGTTATTAAATGTGAAATATCTCACGAGGAATTTAAGTCTATAATAAAGAAAAAGCAGACAAGTTCTATAGATTCTATTTCAGATTTATTAGTAAATTTAAGAAAGCAAAGTATTTACTTTAGAGATGAAGAGGGATGGGGGGAGTATGGTTTTATCAATGGTTTTAAATATATAAAGTCTAGAAAAACTTTTAAAATTGAAGCATCTAAAGAGATTCATGATTATATAAGAAAATATTTAGAAACAGGATATACACCTATAAACTTAGCTATATTTTTTAGTTTAATAAATCCAAATGCTCAAAGATTTTATGATTTGTTAAGACTTTGGAGTGGAACAAAGTCCACTATAAATTATAAGGTTGATGATCTTAAGGAACTTTTGATGATTGAAGATAAATATGATAGATACAATGATTTCAAGAGGAGAGTTGTAATTCCAGCAATAGCAGAGCTTAATAAAACTGGATATTTTGAGATATATATAAAAGAAAATAAGGTCGGTAGAAAGGTTGATTCTATTGACTTTGTAGTTAAAGATTTAGACAAGCGAAAGTATTTTACTAAGGATGATGAAACTGTTAATAAAATGCCTAAACATAATGCATTAAAAGAGTGTGCAATTAGTAGTGATGTATCTATTGTAGAGAATGCAAAAATTGAAATTACTAAGATATCTAAGAATGAAATTGATTTATATATTCCAGATGAAACTGTATTTACCAAAGGTACTTTGAGAAGTTTTAAAAAGGACTTTAAAGAAGTTGATTTTAATAATAAATATATGTTAAAAGCTTTTGATGATGCAATAATGATAACTATGGATAGGGATGATGTAGATGAGATTAAGGCTACTTCATACAAGTTTTTCAAGGGTTGCTTAGATAATAAGATTATTGAATATGAAAAAGAAGAACAAGAAGAGTTGGCTCATGAGATAGAACTTGATAAGTTTTGGTAAAAACCACTGATTTTTTTGAAATTTTATAACATTAAGGATGATATCCTATCTTCAAAATAAATACTAAGATGAGCTAGTATTTGATTCCAACTTCTAATCTTTTGGGTCCATTTTTAAGAGATATCATAGTTGATAAATATAAAGATTTATGAAGTGATTTATCTTATGGAAATATAGATTTAGTAACTTTTCTTAATAATCTATTGTAGATTTCAATTGAGTTTGTAGTATAGTAAAAGTAATATATTAGATTAGTCTAAAAACGCATTTATTTAAGTTTTAAGGTGGTATATGAATTTAAATAAACTAAGGGTGTTTAATATGCTTAGAAACGATTAGAAACGATTAAAAACGATTAAAAACGAATTTAGTACATATTTCGTAAGGAAAGGGAACTTCATTTGGATTGATTTAAATTTGATTTATAGATGATCCATAAGCAAACTAATAAATAAAGTGAGATACAAAATAAATACAATAATACTAAAATAAATAAAGTAAAAGGGTTAAAAAGACTTATTTATGAAAAAATAGCATGAGTTTAAAAAATAAAGTCTTATATAAATTTATGAAATAAAAAAAGAGTGTAGGTGCTGAAAGTAAGAAATTTCAACGTATACACTCTTTTTACTATGTAACTAATACCTAAATAGCAATTTAGCGATTAGTTGTATTTTTAATTTTTATAGAAATAACTAAAATTATGAAAAAACTATAAGACCCTCAAATTGTTGAAATTACTGGGTAAAATTAGCTTGACGTTGTAAATCTGAATTTTTAGGACTCTACCCTAATAATTCAGATTTCTTTATTTGTCAACTGCTTAGTTTGAATACTCCAAATACTTTCTCTTTATTTCATTGAATCCCTCTTCAATGCTGATTTTCCCACGAATAATATCTGGAACAACTTCTCTTTGTGATTGTTGATAATTAACATAGTCACTAAATAATACAAATTCATGTTTATTTGCATATCCTGATTTATCTGGATATAAAACACTAGGATTATTTAAGTTATAAAAATCCCTACATTTATCAAGAATTTCATCATCAATATAACTAACAAATGGATACGTTCCGAATAATCTACCGTCAACCCCCTCATTTGCAAATTCTTTACTAAGAAAATGGTTCAATGTCTTCAATGCATTTTCTTGGTTAGGAGCATTAGTGGGTATCGATACATCTACAGTATTTAGAGGAACTTTATCTTCAAATCCTTTATAAGAAGGAACCTCAAAAACTTTATATTTATCCATAGAATCTTTATAGTTCGTTATTTCAGGTCCTTGAACAAATTTCATAACTATCTTATCATCAACAAACATATCAGGTGTATGTATCGTTTCATGTATCCCATACTCCTTATACAAATTCATAAAGAATGAAAATACATCGATCCATTTTTCATCGTCATAGATAGTTCCGTCTGATTTTACAGATAAATTGAGTGGTTTTGTCAGAACTTCAAAATCTTGAAAAAAACTTTCTATACCATTTATACCTAATGACAAAGGATAAATATTATCAATATTATTACTCTCAATTGAACTTTTAACATCACTTAATATTTCCGAAACATTTTGCCAAGATTTTATTTCATTTGGAATAGGTATGTTTAACTCCTCAAAGAGCTTTACATTTATCATAAGAAAATCTGATGAAAAATAGGGGGAAATAAAATATATACTACCATTACCTATTTCTCGAGATTTATCCACTATTGCGGGATAAATGTTATGTATATCTATATAATTATCTAATTTTAATAACTCTTCATTTTCTATATAATCTGTTAGATATTCATTTGGGATATCTAACAGTAAATCAGTGTTATTGTCATTTAACTTATTTGCTAATTGAGCTCTTGAATACTCCCAAAAATCAGATTTTTCAAGCGTTTCACTATCATCTATAACATAGTCTACGTTGAGGTTTATATCGAGCTCTTCCTTTAAATACTTTTTTAAAGTGTCATAACTAGGAACTTCACTTTCATACAAAACTAATCCATTTACACTTCCTCTATTTTGGTAAAATATTACCACTGTACATACGAGTAATACCCCCAATAACATCATTATTTTTTTCATATTCATGCTCCTATTTCAAAATGTAATCACTGACTAAGCATACATATTTTTTTCTGAATTTTATAATTAATATACATTCAATATAAGTAATACCAATGATTATGTATATAATATTTACTTCACTACTTAGTAATATAGTTAAAAGTGTTGGTATTGAAAATTTGACTTAATCAGTTTAAATATACTGATTATGAATCTATTTAGATACTAAATTTTAAATAATAGTATTACGCTACAAATAAAGAGGCTACCTTCATTAGAAGGAGCCTCTAAGTATATTAAGAACCATAAAGATAATTAAATACCATAAAGATAATTAAATTGACCCGATGCAGATTGTAGTGGAGCATTCGGATCATTGAATGATAAATTATAATAGTTAGCTATTCTAAGTTTACGACCAGATCCAATTGTACCGTTACCACTCATATCTATCTCAAGATTTCCGTTATATACACCTGTTTTAGTTACATATTTTAGCCTTGAACCTTGTTCTGTCACTATCTGATATTGTACACCAGTACTAGCTGTAGCTGTCTTAGTACGTTGATATCCGTTTTGTATATGTTGACCTCCTCCACATGTAAATGAATCAGTTTGTGCATAGTTCTTAAATGTTCCTGAATAATTCAGAGTTTTTGTTCTAGTTTGTCTTATGTTCATCTCTATACCTTGATATGGTAATTCTCCTGTTTCTGGAGAGTATGTATTTACTCCATCTGCATGTGCGATTAAACTACTTCCACCCAGCATTGATATCAAAGCTGTCAGTGTAATTACTTTTTTTAACATAATAATATATTCCCTTTCTTATTCCCAATTATGACTTTGATGATTATACCATAATTTACCATTTTTCAAAAGCTAAATTTCAATAATAAACTTAGAATTTCAAATTAAGCAATTTTTGAGAAAGTCAATAATACCATTGCCTCTATTAATATCTTTTTCATATTATCCACCTAATTTTTACGTTTTCATAACTTGTAAGTTATGAAACTAAGGAAGTGAATTTCTATAAGAAGGTAAATTGATATGTGGAGTAAAAATGCCATTAGAATCCACTTATTTGAATTCTAATGGCATTAATTTTGTTTTAAATCCTTAACTAGTTCCTAAACTGCAATTTAATGACTAGTTATTTTATTATTTTATATTTTTGTAATTTATGAGGGATTAAATCGTATATTGTGATTAAAAATACAGTAATAAAAATCGAAATAATTACCCTATAATGCCATCTTAAATCTATTCCTTCATAATTTGCAAATATTGGTGCAATAAAAATACATGAAAGATATACAACTAAAAAATATATAAAGCGATAAATAGTGTTTTGAATTTTATATGTAGTTTTACATTTTTTACAAGTAAGCTTTCCTGTGATTAGAAATTTGAATCTATCTATAAAAGTAAAATGATCATTGCACTCTAAACAGTTTCTCATAATAATCTCCTTTTTAATTTTATTGTATCAAATATATTAGTGACTTTAATAAAAAGTTTAAAATTCAATTACTCCTTAAAAAACTATTTAAAGGTATCTAGTAAAAATACCCTTAGAATTTAAATAAATGGATTCTAAGGACATAAATTTTAGTCTAAATACATAACCAATCCCTAAAGTGAAATTTAGATACTAATTTATCACTGATAAAATAATTAAACCAATTAAAATTAAAATAATTAAAATTCCAATAAACATCTGTGTTCTTTTATTATTCTTATAATTTATCCATGTTAATATACTCATACTAGTTATAAATAATAAATTTATAACTAGTAGTGGTATTTCGATTATTTCAAATAACTTTAGAGCCGATAAAATTATTATAATAAAGCCAATTAATATTTCAAAAATAGCTAGAGATTTTATACTCATATTAAAGCTCCCCCTTTTTAAGTATTTTACTTTAATAATTACCTTTTATTTTTAAAAGTTCAACTGGTTTCTAAAAATACATTTAAAGAGTTTTGTAACTAAAAGGCACATTATTATTAATGTGCCTATAATTAATCTCTAAATAGCACTTTAAAGAGTTCTAGTAAAATATAACAAAAAAGGCTTAAATTCAGTTTTAAGCCTTTTTATTGTATTCAATATATTAATCCTCTCTACATTCAAATTTAGCCACTCATTATAACTTATAAATTTAAAAATATGAGCAATTTTATTAAACATACATCATTAAAAAGTAAGTTAATAAATAAGTTATAATAGCAAGTATAATAGTACAAAATACTTTTTTTACAAGAAATTTTTTACGTTTTTCATCTTTATCTGTAGTAGGAATTTCTCTACCTTCCATATAAGCTAATATTTCTTCGTAAGTTTGAATATCTTTATCTTTTTTGATTTTTTCAACTTTAAATGCAGACCATATCATTAAAAACATAAAAATTGCAGGAATTATAAAGCCATATGGAACAAACATTTTTGCAATAGGAATAGTTAAAAACATAAAGATAAAACTAATTAAAAAACCATAACCAAATTTACGGATTTCTTTTTTCTCTAATTTATTTTTCATATTAATTGCATCTCCTTTGACTAATTCATCTAAGGAAACTTTAAAATACTCACTAAGCAACAATAAACTTTGAAGATCAGGATAACTTTTACTATTTTCCCAATTTGATATTGTTTGTCTTGAAACATGAATTACTTCTGCTAATTCCTCTTGAGAAATATTAAATTCTTTTCGATAATTTTTAAGTTGCTTACTAATATTCATAAAATTCCCTTTCTATAAATAAATCATATTTTCTTTGAGATGATAGTTCTATCAAATGTGTTTTCCATATAATTTAATTCTATTGATAAAATATTTTGTAGTTAATTTTATTATAAAGTAAATTTCCAATTTAATCCAATTATGATGAAAAATAAATTTTACATTATAAAAAAATGCTGAATTTATTATGTAAAAGTATTTTGACATGGCTATATTTCAACATTTTAAAACTAACTAGTTTTTTTAAAACACATTTAAAGAATTTTATAACTAAAAAGGCGAGTCTGGAAATATAATTGTGTATTCTTTAGATTATTTTAGAAATGATAATTAAATTTTATGTATACTATGATGTTTAAATCATAGTACTTATTTGTATATTTTTTATTTTATTTTTATAAATAGACAGATTAATACTGAGCTAGGACAAATTCAACTGTAAAAGGAATCACGTTATCGTGAAAAAATAAATATGTCATTGTGGTAAAATGTAAATAAGGAAGAGTTAATGCATGTGTATTTTTAATAAAAGAATATTGCAATAGCTATATCTAACAATTGTTAGCTTTTAAGAAGGGGGAAAAGTCATGATTGAAATATCAAGTAAAGACAGTAAGAAAATAAAGGTTCTTACATTTTTATGCGCTATATTAGTAGTATTAATTCATACATATAATGTAGAACAGTACTCAATAAGTTTTACAGGAACAAGTATGGAAAAATTTATCTATATTATAGAAAATTTTATTAGTGACGGAGTAGCAAGAACGGCAGTACCGTTATTTTTTATACTATCATCATTTTTATTTTTTTATAAGATAACCCCATCTATTGAATGGTTTATTAAAAAATATAAAAAGAGGTTTAAATCATTACTAATACCATATTTAATTTGGAATATAGTAGGATATATGATATTTTTAATACCTTTTTTTATAAAGCAATTAAGACCTTTTATGAGTGGATATATTCAACAACCTACAGTAATAGATTTTATTCAAGGGGTTTTTTTATATAAATATAATTATGCATTTTGGTTTATGTTCAATTTGATAATACTAGTAATTATTTCACCGGCTATATATACTGTTTTAAAAAATAAGCGAAGAGGTCAAATGATTACAATCATTATATTAATAGGATGGATATTAGAAATAAAAATTGAAAATTTAATAGTCACATTAGATGCATTATGCTTTTTTACTATTGGTTCATATATGTCTATTCATGGAGGTATAGTATGTAAAAATATAATGGATTTGAAATCAAAGAAATATAAAATAGGAATAATTTATCTATGGTTTTTACTTATTATTATGAATATATTATTGCCGAATCAATTTATACATAAAATTAGTATTCTTATAGGATTAATTGCTTTATGGAATGGTTTTGATTTACTTGATGAAAAAATATTTATAATAAGATATATGAATTATACTTTTATGATTTATGCAATACACCCAATAATTATAGAAATAGTAGAGAAATTAATTTTAAAAATACTAGGTAACAATACAATCTTTGCGCTTGTAGCTTATGTTGTTGCACCTATTACAACTTTAACTCTTATATATGCTATTAGTACTATTCTAGAAAAATATATTCCTTCAGTATATCAAGTTATTAGTGGTGGAAGAAAGACGCAAGTAGGACTAAAAGAAAACTAAATTCTGATATTGATATAAAATAATAGTATAATATAAATGGAGGACAATTGTCCTCTATTTTGTTTTATAGGTAGGTCTTTATAGGAGGAATTATGTGCAAAGAACATATTTTAATTGTGGAAGACGATGCGGATATTAATAATCTGATTGGTAAAATATTAAAAAAGAAGGGGTATCAAGTTACACAGGCATTTTCAGGTAGTGAGGCGAAGCTACGATTATCAATGGGCGGATTTGATATGATTTTGCTTGATTTAATGCTGCCTGGTGTAACAGGAGAAGAACTTATCAAAGAAGTAAGAAAGGAAAAAGAAATACCGATTGTTGCTATTTCGGCCAAATCTTCCTTAGAGGATAAGGTTAATGTGCTAAACCTTGGAGCAGATGATTATATTACAAAGCCATTTGAAGCAGAAGAGATTTTAGCTAGAGTAAATTCCCAGTTAAGAAGATATAAGAAGTTTATCTGCATACAAAGTGAGAAAATAAAGCATCAGTTTAAAAATTTAAGCTTATGGGAACAGTCTCGTGAGGTAAAAGTAAATCAAAAAAACTTATTATTAACAGCACATGAATTTGATATTTTATGTCTATTACTTAAAAATCCAGACAAGGTATATTCAAGAGAAGCACTTTATGAAGCGATTTGGAAGAATGGATATTATGGGGAAGATAATACAGTAAATGTTCATATTAGTAATCTTAGAAAAAAGATTAAAGAATTAGATGATAATGAAGAATACATAAAAACAGTTTGGGGTATTGGATTTAAGCTAATGAAGGATTAATAATAATCTTTAAACTTTCTTTAAACTTTCTTGAGGATTTATTAAATAAAATTCTATATCCTTAGTACTATAGAGTAAATCAGATATCTGATAAATGCTCATAGTGTTAGAAAAAGTTAAAGAATAGGGGGAAATTATAATGAATGAAATTGTTAAAACACATCAATTATCCAAAATATATAAAAATAATATGGCATTATCAAATGTTGATATTACAGTCAATCAAGGAGATATTTATGGATTAGTAGGTAACAATGGAGCAGGTAAGACGACACTGCTTAGAATTTTAACAGGACAGTCAGAACCTACTAATGGAAGTTTTGAATTATTTTCAAAAGTTTCTAATGAAGATTTAAACCGTGTCAGAAAGAGAACTGGAGCGATTATTGAAAATCCATCCTTTTACCCAAAACTTACAGTAAAGCAGAATTTAGAGTATTATCGCCTTCAAAGGGGAATTCCAGGTAAAAGTAATATTGATAAAATTCTTAAAGAAGTTGATCTACTTAATGCAAAGAAAAAGAAATTTGATAATTTATCTCTTGGTATGAAGCAAAGATTAGGCTTAGCTCTTGCTATGATGACAGAACCGGAGTTATTGATTCTTGATGAGCCTATCAATGGATTAGATCCATCGGGAATTATTGAAATTAGAAATTTACTATTAAAACTTAATAAAGAAAAGAACATCACAATCATAATTTCAAGCCATATATTATCGGAGCTGTCTAATATTGCAACCTGTTATGGGTTTTTAAATAATGGAAAGTTAGTGGAGGAGTTATCTGCTAAGGAACTTGAAGAAAAATGTAAGAGCTATTTAGAGATTAAGGTAACCAATGCAAAGAAGTTATGCGCCCTCTTAGAAGAAAAGTTAGGGTATGTGAATTATAAGGTAATTCCAGACGAAAAGATACAACTCTTTGATGGAATTTATGAACCTGAAAAGATCAGTGAGTTGTCAATTGCTAATGGAATTGGATTATTAGCCTTAGAGCAAAAAACAATTGACCTTGAAAATTATTATATGTCTTTGATTGGAGATGGTGAAAATGACTAATTACATTAAGAGTGAGGTTTATCGTAACCTAAAATCTAAGGGAAATTACATTTTTTTATTTGGAGGTATGGGATTTGCAATTTTCTTAAATGTAGCATTGGGGCTTTTTTCCAATAGTCAGGTGAATTTTCCTTATGGTAATACTAAGTTTTCTTTTAGTAGTTTTTATGCATCTATGTCGATGATTATGATTTTATGTTTACCATTGGTTGCAACAATTTATGGTCATGAATTTAAATATAACACCTTAAAAAATTCTATTTCCTATGGAATTCCAAGAAATCAGATTTACTTTGGAAAGTTTTTAATGGAGTTAATTATTTCAGTAATAAATTTAATTTGTATTAGTGGAGTTTATATTATTAGTGCCTATGTAATGCTTGAGAATAGCGGAATAGTGTATTTGAATGAATTACTTCGTTCATTAATTGCTTGCTTTCCATTACTAATAACGAGTATTACTGTAGCTCACTGCTTTTACTTTATATTTGAAAATGAAACGACTGTAGGAGTCATTTGGGTAGGTGTAATGGTTGTAATACCAATGATAGTAAATATGGCAGGAAGAGGAATTTATTTTTTAGAAAAAGTAGCTTATTGGATGCCTTGGAATATTATGAATAATGCCGTATACGATTCAATAGCACAAACCCTAGTTATGCATTGGAGTAGCCAAGAGGGATTGATTGAGTGTTTTATAGTTGGTGTTATTGGAACTGTCATATTTTATGTTTTAGGTCTTATATTATTTAAAAAGAGAGAAATTAAGTAAAGTATGATAAAAATAGATATTGAATATAGTGGGAAATTTTATGTGATATAAAAAACTTAGTGATAGGAAAAGGAGTGTGCAAATGATGATGTGGATACTGGTTATTTTATTAATACCAAGCGTGTATTTTGCTACACGCTTTTTTCTGCTTTCTAAAAATATTAAGGAAGCAAACAAAGATTTTAAAGAAATTTGTGAAAATAGAGAATCTAATCGTAAACTTAACTTTGCATCTCCAAATAAGGATTTTGAACAATTATTAGAAGATATAAATGAATATTTAGGAGAAACACAAGTCGATAAAATTAGATACATGAGAAGAGAACGAGAAATTAGGAAAGAAATTGAGAATATATCACATGATTTGAGAACACCTCTTACATCTATCTTGGGATATTTGGAGCTTATGGATGATGAGAATATAACCAAGGAAGAAAAGGTCGAGTATATTAGTATTGTTAAACGCAAATCAAAAGCATTGCAAAATCTTATTCAGCATTTTTATGATTTATCAAGATTAGAAGATAATGAATATAAGATACATATGGAAATGGTGGACATTCATAAGGTACTAAGGGAGCAATTGCTTAGTTTTTATCAGGAATTTGATAAAAAAGGAATTGAAGTAGAATTAGATATTGGTGAACAACCAGTAAATATACAAGGTGATGTAAATGCATTAGATAGAGTATTTGCAAACTTAATTCAAAATTCCCTTAAATATAGTAAAACTGCTTTTAAGGTTTTATTAGAAAAGAAAGATAATGAAGTAATTCTTGTATTTATCAATGATACAGAAGCATTAGATAAAAAAGAGGTATCGCATTTATTTGACCGTTTTTATATGAAAGATGCTTCAAGGAATAATCAAAGCTCTGGACTTGGGCTTACTATTACAAAACTTCTTATAGAGACTTTTGGAGGAACTATTAAAGCAGATATTGATAAAGAATGGTTGAAATTTGAAGTTAAATTTACATATTGAATTATAAAATGATTTTAATAATGAATTATATTATAATTTAATATATAAATTATAATATAAAGGATATGATTACGTTGAAAAGGAAGTGTTATAAATGGTGTATTATAACAGGCATTGTTGTCAGTGGAATTCAAAAAAGTTGACTCCTATTCAATATAGGAATCAACTTTTAGTTGTTTAGTTACACTCTTTTTTTAATGTCCTTGACAAAGGACCATTTTAAATATAATTATACTTTTTTATTGATTTTTATCTTATTTGTTAAACTCTTCAATTATTTCATTTAAACATTTTTTGCAGATAGGGAAATTTTTGTAATAAATTATATCAATTTCACTATCACAAAAGTTACATCTATTTGTGCTTTTTTCAACTTGTATATAGTTTTTAAATAGCTTTATATTAACTACTTGATTTTTTTGAAAATTAAGTGAATCTCTCATTTCCTTAGGCAAAACAAGTCTACCTAAATCATCAATAGCACGTTCTACACCTAAAGATGAATTTTTAATTTTTTTTTTCATTACTTTTCCTCCATAAATAAATAAATTAATTAATTAATCTAATTTATTATATTGGATAATATTGTAAAAGTAACTGGAAAATAATTACATATTGATATAGCAGAGATAAGTGTGAAAACCGGCCATAAGCAGTATATACATATTAATGTGACAGGTTTTCACGCTTATTTCGGTTTCCCGTATCTAAAATCTGAACTAATTTATTTAGTTGATACTAATGATTAATATGAAATTAATAAATTAGTATATATATTTATACAACAACGAAGTTATACAATTAAAAATTGGCATGTATTTAAATATAAAACAAAAACAGGAAGAGAATGTATAAGAGCTCATGATTCTAAGTATAGAAAAACTTACCAATTAAAGCAATGTTATAATGATTATAATGATGCTATAAAAGAATTAGTAAAGAGTTAAGATTTACATAGCATAAGCAACGACTTAGCGAAAAACGGCGTAAGTTGGACTGAAATAGCAGCTATTACAGGATCAGTTATTAAAATATTAGTGAATATAGTAAAATCTTTATCATCTGTTTTATTAGTTACTTAAAAAAATAAAATTAAAAAAGAAAGGAACTATATATAATATGGGTCAAATATGCATTATTTCTGATATTCATTCTAATATTTATTCACTAAGAAATTTTTTAAAATATATAGATTTAAAATATAATATAGATTATATTTTAAATCTTGGCGATTTTGTTCAAGATGGACCTAATCCATGCGAAGTATTTGATATAGTTATGAATGATAAAAGATTTATAAATATTATGGGCAATAAAGAATATGAATTAATTAATAATAACTTTGATGATTGTTTGTTTTTTGATGAAGAAGAGTCACATGAATTATGGACATTAGAAAAATTAGGCAATGATCGAATAACTAAAATTAAAAAATTACCATTATCTAAGTCTATTGAATTGTTTGGTAAAAAGTTTTTTATGATACATTCAAATCATGAATATCAAGATACTTTTGGAGGTAATAGTTTAACAACTGTAATAACAGAAAATTCTATTGAGAAACTTTCAAGAAAAGAACAAACATTAAATATAAATAGTCATGATTATTTATTAATTGCAGATAACCATCTTGAATGTTTAGAAACTCACGAGAATTATAAAGTAATAAAACCTGGGGCTATAAGTTCTTTAAATAACAATACTATTAAATTTGTTGTAATAGATATTAATGAAGATGAAGAAATTATTTATTTTAAAAACTTAAAACATGATGCATATGAAGTAGTTGAACAATGTATATATGACAATGTTCCAGATCCTTATTGTAATATATATACTAACAAAATAAAAAAAGAGATTTATGATGTTTCTATAAACCCTAAATATGATACCGATATAATTCCTGTAGATTGGTCATTTTTCCCTTTAATAATTGAAAAATGGATTAAAGAAAGTGGATTTATTCAATTATCTTGTTGGAATAATGAAATAGAACTAATTACTGAAATAAGGTCAAAATTGAATGTATTAGAAGAAGAAATTGAAATCAATTTAAATCAAAAACAAATACTTTTTAAAGTAAAAACAGATGAAAATGTAACTAATCTTTTGACAAGTAACTTTTTATATAAGAATAAATTAAAATGGTTTAATATTTACTTCTATCAAGAAGATACTAAAAATCCTTATTTTATATGTGAACATAATGGGTATGAAATTGTGATAAACAACTTAAATAAAAACGATATGAATTTTCTAAACAACATATCTAAAAACAAAACTATAACAATAGATTTTTATTAAAATAATCTATCGTTATGAAAGGGGTAGCTACCATATTTCCGAAATTCTGCAATTTATTGACCTTTTATGGATTTAAAGTACAAAAAAAGAATCTATCCTATTAAATTGATACATTCATTGGTATAACTGATGTTGATCAAACTTTGGTGTGATTTTGCAGAAAAAATGTAGGTTGGCCTAAAGAGACTAAAAGATAAAGGGTTAAATCAGAGTCAGATATCAAAGGAATTAGGGGTAAGTAGACAAGCCGTAAGTAAATTGATAAAAGAAATGAAGTAGTGTCAACTGAAATGACTAGGAGGATATTATGTATGAGAAAAAGCTTTGGTTAAAGATTAGTGTTAGTGTTAGTATTACTTTAAGTGTTATAATAGAAAGCTAAGGAATGAATAAATATGGTTAGATTATGTAGAGTATGCATTACCTGATATGGAGTTCATACTTATTTGGACAAGCAGAGTTTAGAAAGAATTGTTGTAGATGCTGCAATGATGGATAAAGCTAAAACTGCATTTATGGAAAGATTAGAAAAAAGAAGAGCTAATGAAAAACCTGTTAAAGAAGAACATAAGATATTAGCTCCTATCATTGATTTTTCGAAGTATATGAAATAAAGATGTAATTAAATAGGATTTATTAGATTGTGATAAATAAGAGATTAAACTATATTAGGAGGATTCATTATGGGAAAATTAAAAGGAAACACATTATCAGATAGTTTAGATTCATTAAAATCATTTCATAGAATTCATGATTTTGAATGTAGCGAATTTGATGTAG
>NZ_JBXKIW010000093.1:0-46671 GCF_056995035.1 Romboutsia sp.
TTCCTTTAACTAATACTTCGTTCTTTATAGGTACATCTAGTCCACCTTTGGGAATACTGTAACCTTCCACTTGGAATTCTCCATCATGTTTTATAGTTATAAAAGCTAATTCTTCTGCTTTTTTTAATAAGTATTTTTCTATTTTAAATTTCATACTCAATCTCCTTTTATATTTCTACGCTATATGTTTTCGATTTTTCAAATATTTTTTTATCGTCATATACAAATAAGACTACATTATCTATTTTTTCGATTTTACTTTTTATGTCATTCTTTAATTCTAGTATATTGAACCCAAAAGGTTCAAAATGGACATGTTTTATTATATGTTTAGCTGTTATATTTGCAAATTGATGTAAATACTTAGATGTATTTTCTTTATTTTGTAAATATATATGGCATCTATTTTTAAAATCTTCCATATCTAATTTATTAAAGAAGTTTGGCATATTAGATGTTTTTCCTAATGATATATAATCATATTTTAAAATATCATTAAACATTTCATTTTCAACATTTATCTTATCGTTATAAAAATCTAGTAATATTTTATATAATTGATTCTTTCCTTGAGCCATATCAAAATATCCATTTTCATCAAAATACGTTGCAAATTCCTCAAAGAACTTAAATGGGCTTTCTTTATAATAATTAAATATTATATATCTCATAGATAATACAAAATTTTTAGAGTTATAGTACTTTTCTAATATTTCCTCTATATCCTTTAGTTTAAGTATTTGAGTATAACTTATATAGTCATTATATAAAACTTCATATGGTGGATAATCCTTATATTTATATCCATGTTCATTTGCAGTATTTCTTATACCTGTCCCTTTTATCATTTTTAAAAATCCTAGTTGCAAATGCTCTATACCTAAATTAAAAACATCATTAAATGATTTTTCAAAACTAGAATACTCTTCATAAGGTAATCCAGCTATTAAGTCTAGATGTTGATGTATATTTCTATAAGATGCTATTTTTTGAACTACATATGATAGTTTCTTAAAATCATCTCTTCTTCCTACTGCATCTAACACTTTTTGATTTGTAGTTTGGACACCTATCTCAAACTGGAATAGTCCTTCTTTGCAATCTGATAAAAATTCTAGCATATCGTCATCTAGTAAATGTGCTGTAACTTCAAAATGATATGTAGTATAATCATTATCATTTTCCATTAAGAAGTTCATAATTTCTTTAGCAAATTTTTTATTTGCGTTAAACGTCCTATCTATAAATTTAATTTGAGATACCCTAGCATCTATTAATGCTTTTAAGTCTCTTTTAACTCTATCTATACTGAAATATCTTAGTCCTTTAAGTGTTGATGATAAACAATATTGACAGTTAAAAGGACATCCTCTCGATGTTTCATAATAAACTATTCTATTTTCATATTCACTTGGATCTAAGTTTTCATATGGACTTGGTATTTCATCTAGGTTTTCTAATAATGCTTTAGGTGCATTAGTTATTATTTCATTTCCTTGCCTATAAACTATACCTTCAACATCTTCTATATTTTTATTTCCTTGTAAATGCATTACTAAATCTCTAAATACTAATTCACCTTCACCACATAATATGTAGTCTACAAATGGGTATTTACTCATAGCACACTCACTATCATATGTTACCTCTGGTCCACCTAAGGCTATTTTAGTATTCGGTTTGATTTTTTTTATATTCTCGCATAATTTAACTATATCATTTACATTCCATATGTATGTAGAAAATAATATTATATCATAATCGTTCTTATGTATATCTTTTAATATATAATCTAAATCATTATTTATTGTGTATTCTTTTAAATCTACAGTTACTAAGTCTTTAACAAATTCTTTTAAGTATCTTATAGCTAAATTCGTATGAATAAACTTCGAATTTAGAGTTGTTAATAGTATTTTCAATTATTTCACCTCTTTTTAATATTGTTGTATGATTTTATACTATTTTTAGGTTAAAATAGTATATGTAATATCTTATCAAAATTTTCTTTAATAGAAGGTTTTAGCATATATTTTGTAGAATAATAGTATTAAGTATATCTAATTAGAAAGGAAGTTATTTATGGAATTAATCGACCAAGTATCTATCAACGCTTTATCAAAAAGAGATTTATTGCTTATTTTAAAGGCTCTAGAGTATACAAACGAAAATACTGGCCTTGAAGATTTTATTGATCTTAGAAATAGCATAGTAAAAGAATTATGTTTTTTAACTACTACTACTGAAGAACAATTTGTAAGTTATTTAGAAAATAATAACTAATAAATTATGATTTTTTAAATTTTAGTTCATATATACCTGATTTAGATTTTATATTTATATGAAGTATATTATTACTAAAATTCTTTGATACGATTGTTATTTGATTAAGTATCGGATCTAGTGCAGTATCCCCAGCTTCAAGACTAATTAAATTTCGCGGGTCTGCATTTTTATCATAATTTTTTTTATTAATTTTATACTTTCTCAATTTGATAATATATTGTGACATCGATAAAACAAAGTCTATATTGTCTATACTTGGATTTCCTTCATTTCCCAATATAGATAGTATAGATTTTTTTATACTCAAAACTCCATCATTTTCAACTACTCTATTTTCTATGTATATATCATATAAAATATTTAATATACTACATACTATTTTATCATCGTTATAATCTTGTATTTTTAAATCTATATATTTATCAATTTCTTGTATAGCTTTTATTCTTGCCATTTGAAATTTTATCGTCTTCATTTTATCCAAACTTATAGAAAATCCTATTATTGTTTGTTTTATATCTTGTAATAATTCTTGGTATTTTATATTTTTATCTTCTATTATTTTATGAATCACATTATTATATATCACTGTACTCAATATGTACTCAAATAAATGCTCTTCTCTTTTGAAGTATTTTACGTACTTCTGAATTAAATCTATAACTACTTCTTCACTTTTTTGCATGTTAGTATTCGCAATGATTACTGGCAGTAAAATATTCAATATATTTTTATATGATGGTGTTTCTCCATAATATTTATAGTAAATTAATTCATCTTTAAGTCTATTATTATCCATATAAACAAAACGTTGTGTATTATCATCTACTAAACATTTTGTATTTATTATAATTAAATCTCTTAAACCTTTATCAGCTATGTCAAATGCTCCTACATAGGATTTTCTTATTATATCATCTTTCATTAATATTACCTTCCTCATGTAATACTTATAATAATTATTTTTATCATCTACTATATTTAATATACTTCCTCTTGTCAACTTAAAAAAAATAGACAGCTCATAAGCTGCCATTTATACAGGGGATAGTAGTATACAAAAAACTTTGTGTATTCTACTATCTACTTCTAGTATACGATATTACATTTTTAGATGTAAAGCATCAATTTTCGACATCCCTGTATTTTTATATTTTATTACATTCTTTCTGGTGCATGCATTCCTAATAACTTAAGTCCGTTCTCTATAGATTGTCTAGTAGCTGCAACTAAAGCAAGTCTTGCTTTTCTTAATTCTACATCTTCAACTAATATTGAGTTATCATGGTAGAATTTATTAAATGCTTGTGCTAAATCTAGTACAAATCTAGTTATTATATGAGGCTCGTTCTTTCTTAAGCCTGCAAGTATGCACTTATTGAAAGATGCTATAACTTTTAATACTTCCGCACTATCAACATCATTTAATAAATCATAGTTTATATCTGTAGTTACTTCTTCATTAGCTTTTCTAAGTACTGCACAGCATCTAGCATGAGTATATTGAACATATGGTCCTGTTTCTCCATCAAAACTTAATGTTCTCTCCCATGAGAATGTGTAATCTTTTATTCTGCTATTAGATAATTCTTGGAATACTACAGCTCCAACCCCTACTTGCTTAGCTATTTCATCAGCATTTAGAGCATTAGGATTTTTAGCAATTATTGTTTCTTTTGTTTTTTCTATAGCCTGCTTTAGAACATCCTCTAAGAATACTACTCTACCTTTTCTTGTAGACATAGTTCCATTTTCTAATGCAACCATACCAAATCCAACATGAAGTAGATCCTTAGCCCAATCAAATCCCATAAGTTCTATAACTTTAAACCATTGCTCAAAGTGTAAGTTTTGTTGAGAACCAACTACATATACACACTTATCAAAGTTATAAGTTTCATGTCTGTATATAGCCGCTGCTAAATCTCTTGTCATATATAATGTTGAGCCATCATTTTTAGTTATAAGTGCTGGTGGCATATTATAGTCTTCTAAATCAACTATTCTAGCTCCCTTAGATTCTTGTAAAAGACCTTTTTCTTCTAATATTTTTATTACTTTAGGCATTTTATCAGAGTAGAAACTTTCTCCTGCTAAAGAATCAAACTCTATGTCTAATAAGTCATACACTCTAGAGAATTCTTTTAAACTTTCATCTCTAAACCATTGCCATAATTGTTTGGCTTCTTCATCACCATTTTCTAATTTAGTGAACCATGCTCTTGCTTCATCTTCCATTTCCGGGAATTTTTCAGCTTCATCATGGAACTGTATGTATAATTTTAATAACTCTGGTATTGGGCTAGCTTCTACTACCTCTTTATCTCCCCACTTCTTGAAAGCTACTATTAGCTTACCAAATTGAGTTCCATAATCACCTAAATGATTTATTCTCGTAGTATTGTATCCTTGTGATTCATACATTTTATATAAAGCATTTCCTATAACAGTGGTTCTTATATGCCCTATATGGAAAGGCTTTGCTATATTAGGAGATGAGAACTCAACTATAACATTTTGATCTTTTCCTATTTCACTACGTCCATAGTTTTCTTTTTGTGTTAATACATCATTTATAACATTTTCTGCTAATTGAGATTTATTAACGAAGAAATTAACATATCCTCCTAGTGGTATAACCTTAGCTATTGTCCCTTTAGCTTCTATAGTTTCTGATAACTCTTGAGCTATCATGTTAGGAGCTTTTCTAAATAATTTTGCTAATTTAAAACACGGGAAAGCATAGTCTCCCATTTCTTTATTTGGTGGAACTTCTAATAATCCTACTATTTCTTCTACTGATAAATCTTCTATCTTTTCTTTTAAACATTCTGCTATTGCTACTTTAAAATCCTGCATTCTATTTCTCCTCTTTTTTCTTGTATTGTTTTATGGTAAATCAAATTTCGACTTTTTTCAAGTTATTTACTTTATTTAACTCGTTATATTTTATTATAATTCTTTTTCACTCATTACTTTTATGCCATTGCTTCTTAATAAGGCTGTAGTAACTCCAACTCCATCTATTTTTTTGCCTGAAAATGTGCCATCGTATATGTAATTTGAGCCACAAGAAGGACTTCCTTCTTTTAAGACAGCTTCTTTACAATTGTAAATCTGAGCTATTTTCAATGATTCTTGGGCACCTTTTTTAAATTCACTAGTTACATCTAGCTTTTTATTGCTAATTACGCTAGTTTGACCTTTTATAACAGCTTCTCCATCTAATCGAACTATCTCAGATGGCTCTCTAGGCGTAGACATTCCACCTAACTGTTCTGGACAAATAATTATAAATTGTTTATCTCTTAAGTATTTTACTACCTCGTCATTTTTATTATTGTCTCCATTGTACTTACAGTTTATTCCAAGTAAGCATGCCGATACCAATATCATATACGTTTCACCCTATAATTACCCTATCTATTAATCTATTTTAAGTTCGCTATAGTTACTCCTGCTCCACCTTCACCATATTGACCAGCCCTTTGAGCTTTTACATGTCTATTACGCTTTAAGATATCTTGAATTCCGGATTTTAATACACCAGTTCCTATACCGTGTATTATCGTAACTGATTCTAATCCTGCTACATAAGCATCATCTAAATACTTTTCAACTTCCATAATAGCTTCTTCCAAATTCAGTCCTCTTAAATCAACTTCACTTCTTACATTACCTGATTTAGATTTTATTATATTTCTTGTTGACTTGGTAACTGTAGTTTTAACATCTTTTTTAACTCTTTGAAGAGATTTAAATGGTAGAGTCATTTTCATTATACCTATTTGTACAACTGCTTCTTTTTTATTTTTATCAACAGAGACTACACTACCTTGTTGATTAAGTGTTATGATTCTTACTTCTTGTCCTGCCTTTAAATCCTTGATTTCTTTATTTGCTACTTTAGGAATTATCATACTCTCAACAGTTGGTTGAAGACTTCCCATAGAACTTGTTAATTCTTTTCTAAGTGCTTCTATCTTTTGATTCTTTTCCTTTGAAGCTCTTTCTTCTTCTAATACTCTAAGCTCTTTTATTATACTATCCACATCTTCTTTAGCTTGTCTTGTAATCCTAAAAGCTTCTGATTTTGCTTGTTCTATCATTTTTTCTTTTTGTGCTGATATTTTAGAAATCTTTTCATCATACTCAATCTTCAATCTTTCTATTTGAGTTTTTAATTTTTCTGCTTCTTCTCTTTCTTCTAAAGCTTTGATTCTATTTTTCTCAACATTTTGAAGTACATCTTCTAACGCTATATTGTCAGTATCAATAAAATCCCTTGCTCTTAAAATTACGTGTGAACTCAAGCCTAATTTTCTAGATATTTCAAAAGCATTTGATTTGCCTGGTACACCTATTAATAATCTATATGTAGGACTTAATGTTTCTAAATCAAATTCTACAGCAGCATTCTCTACACCTTCTTTAGTCAGGGTATAATTTTTTATTTCACTATAGTGTGTTGTTGCTATACATTTTGCTCCTGCCATATGTACATCTTCTAATATTGCTATAGCAAGTGCCGCACCTTCTATTGGGTCTGTTCCTGCACCTAACTCATCAAATATAACCAATGAATCTTCTGTTACGTCTTTTAATATTGATACTATATTAGTCATATGAGATGAGAATGTAGATAAACTGTGCTCTATACTTTGTTCATCTCCTATATCTGCGAATACATTATCATATACACACATACTACTTCCAAAATCTGCTGGTATGTGTAATCCACTTTGTGTCATAAGTGCAAATAGTCCTACTGTTTTTATAGTTACTGTTTTACCACCTGTATTAGGCCCAGTTATAACCAATGTATGGAAATCTCTTCCTAAGTAAACTGTATTTGGAACAACCTTATCTTTTTCTAATAGTGGATGCCTACCATTTTTTATATTTATAAATTTATCTTCATTTAAAGTAGGTTCTACACCTCTCATTTGTATTGATAATTTTCCTTTTGCAAATGCAAAGTCTAATCTACCTAGTATTTCTTGATTAGATATTAAGTCATCACTTACTTCTCCAACCATTGCAGATAACTCAGCTAATATTCTTTCTATTTCTTCTTTTTCATTAAGTCTTAATTGTCTAAGCTCATTGTTCATATCTACAATACTCATAGGTTCTATAAATAATGTTGCTCCTGATGATGATTGATCATGAATTATACCTGCTACTTGTGATCTATATTCCGATTTTACAGGAACTACAAATCTATCTCCTCTTATTGAGATTATGGCATCTTGTAAATATTTTTGGTATGTAGTAGAAGATATTATTGAATTTAACTTTGATCTTATTGATTGATTTTTTTGTATTATTCTTCTTCTAATATCTTTTAGTGTTGATGATGCACTATCAGATATTTCTATTTCACTTATTATTGCATTATAAATAGCATCCTCTATATCTCTGTATGCATATAACGAATTTGACAATGCTTGTATTATAGGATAATTAAAGTTCTCTTCTTGACTTGATGATAAACTATTCTTTAATGTTCTAGCTGCTCTTAATGTATCTGCTATAATTATTAAACTACCTGGATCTAATGATGCTCCTACATTAGCTCTTATAGCCTTGGCTTCTATATCATGTATACCTTGTAGTCCGACTATACCTCTTTTTATAAGTATTGCCTGAGCCTCGCTAGTTTCTTTTAGCATATATTTGACATCTTCAAAATAAGAACTTGGATTTAATTCTTCTATATATTTCATACCTAATGAAGATGATGCTTTACCCTTCAATAGATCTACTATTTTATTAAATTCTAAAACTCTTAGTGATTTGGGATTCATACGTCCTCCTTAAATTATGTATTTATAACATTTAGTTTATGTATATTTCAATCATACTATTTATGTGACTAAGTAATATTATACATAAATATAGTTTATTTGTAACATAATAACCTCCTATTTTTTATTTAGAACTACTTTATAACTAATTGATAATCAATAGACACTCTTTAATATCTTAGTTTTATGGATTATTATGGAATTAAATTAGTTTTAAATATAACTAATTTGTTAATATTTATCATTTGGTGGTATAATAAGATTATATTATTTAAGTTTAAGTTTTTTTTACTAAACTTAAATATACAATCTCATCTAAAAGGAGCGAATTCTTATGGAAAACGTATTACAAAATTTAAACCCAGAACTTGTTTTTAAATATTTTGGAGAAATATCTCAAATACCACGTGGTTCTGGCGATGAAAAAGCTATAAGTGATTATTTAAAAAACTTTGGTGAAAGTTTAGGTCTTGAAACTATACAAGATGATGCATTAAATATAATAATAAGAAAACCTGCTACAAAAGGTTATGAAAATTGTCCTGGTGTAGTCCTTCAAGGTCATATGGATATGGTTTGTGAAAAAAATAAAGATACAAAACATGATTTTACTAAAGACCCACTAAAATTAAGAATAGAAGATGACATGATATATGCTACAGGAACTACTCTTGGCGCTGATAATGGTATAGCTGTTGCTATGGGTATGGCAGTTTTTGCATCTACAGATTTAGAACATCCATCAATAGAGCTTTTAGTTACTAGTGATGAAGAAGCTGGTATGTCTGGTGCTATGGCTCTAGATGGTAAAATGGTTAAAGGTGAATACATAATAAACCTTGATTCTGAGGAAGAAGGATTCTTATTAGTAAGTTGTGCTGGTGGTGTTACTGCTTGGTCTAAATTAAATGCTGAATACACTGATATTTCAGGTGATAAGCAAGCTTTATTAGTTGAAATCAAAGGATTACTTGGCGGACATTCTGGTATGGATATTATAAAACAAAGAGCTAATTCAAACATATTAATGGGTAGATTATTAAATTCATTATGTGTAAATTACGATTTAGCTAGAGTTGAAGGTGGATCTAAAAATAATGCTATTCCTCGTGAGTGTGAGGCTGTTATAGTTGTTGATAAAAATGACGTTGATAAAGCTAAGAAATGTATAGAAGAAATAACTACTATATTTAAAAATGAATTTAGTACTTCTGATCCTGGAATAATTATTGAATGTAGTGAAACTACAGCAGATAGAGTCCTTACTTACAATTGTTCTGATAAAATTGTAAGAATGTTAACTTTAATGCCTAATGGTATTCAATCTATGAGTATGGATATACAAGGATTAGTTGAAAGCTCTACTAATTTAGGTGTTATAAGAACAACTGATAGTGAAGTTACTTTTGAGTGTGCTGTTAGAAGTTCTGTTAGAACTTTAAAGGATAGTACAACTAATAAGATGGCTTTATTAGCTGAAACTTTAGGTGGTACATTTAAATTAGAAAGTGATTATCCTGCTTGGGAATATACTAAAGGTTCTAAGCTAGAAGAAATATGTATTGATACTTATGAAAAATTAACTGGTAAAAAGCCAACTATAATGGCTCTACATGCTGGTCTTGAGTGTGGATTATTATTAGATAAGATGCCTCATGCACAAGCTATTTCTCTTGGACCTAATATGTATGAAGTTCATACTCCTAATGAGCATTTAAGTATTTCTTCTACTGAAAATGTTTGGAATTACTTAGTGGCTATATTAAAATCTATGAATCAACATTAATATTTAATATTTTTCGTTAAATATTTAGAATATAGTAAAAGCAGAGTTTAATTAATTTTAAACTCTGCTTTTCTTTATTTATATCTTATTTTTTAGTGATGTCCACAATCATCATGTGAGCATGTATGATTTGATGGAAATTCTTGAAGTTTATTTTCTTTAAGTAAATTTAAATTTTCTTCTATCGTTTCTGCCTGTGCTCTATATACTTTTATTTTCATTGAATTTAATTTCATTATAGCCCCTTGACCTATTCCTCCAACTATAACTGCATCTACTACATTTCCTGATAAAGCCTTTATAGGTTGGCACTTACCATGCTCATGACCTAAGTCTCCATTATTTATTGTACTTATATCTCCACTCTCTAAATCACATACTACAAACATAGGAGCTGATCCAAAATGACCAAATGGTTTGCTAGCTAACCCCTCATTTACTTCTACTGGTACACATATTTTCATAATTAATACTCCCTTCTACTACAACATTTTTTCATAGATTTACAACTAGATGCACAACCTATGTTACCGACATTAAATTTAATTATCTCTGTAAATTCATTTTTAGACTCATTCCCTAAAGAATTCAGTAAATTTATACACTTATCAAATATACCTTCATTAATATGATAAAGTACATAATAGCCTTCTTTATGTCCATGTATTATCTTAGCTTCTTTTAGAACTTTTATATGCTGAGAAACAGCTGAATCTGATATCGCTAGATACTTAGAAATTCCTCTCTGGCATATATTTCTTTTAGATACTAATATAAGTATATTCAGTCTAGTTTCATCACCTAAAGCTTTAAATATTTTTGATAAATTTTCCATTATTTTATTTCTTGTTCCCCTTATCTAGTTAAGTAATTACTTAATTAAATTATAGTACTGTTAATTATTTTTTTCAACCCTATTTTCATATATATGTTCTAAAAAATAATCTACATTAGCTAAATCAATTAAACTTCAATAAAATAAATAACTTCAAAATCACGATATAGCAAAAGTGTAAAAACTTAATTAGAATATATATTTTTTAAATTTTTTAATTAAGTTTTTGTTATTTAAACAATAAAAAGTAGCATCGTTTTTCAAAACTTTGCTACTTTTTATTGTTTAATATTTTATTTTTTATTTTTAAAATTAACTTTAGTTACATTACTCTTTTTTGCATTTGCTTTTGGTGACAACATACCTTCTTTTAATCCTAATAACAGTTCTACATCGTCTGCATAAAGACTTAAACCACTATCAGCTAAGTTCTCCACTAATCCTGTACCTGTCATTATCTTATTATCTATTATCATTTCCACAGACTTCTTTAATAAAGCTGGGTTAGGACATTTTATATTATCATCTAAAGGCTCTTTCTTTAACCATCCTTGCTTTTCCATTTCTTTAATTAAATACATATATTTCTTGTAATTTATAACTCCGATTTGGTAGGATCTTAGTACCATAGCTGATATTGGAACTATCCATTTTTTCTTTAATTCAACATAATCTTGTATTTCATTTACATTTGCTAAATCTTCAAAGAAAGCTTCTTTTGGTAATAAAAATGCACAAGCAAATTCATCCTTTGAGAATTTTTTAGATGATATTCCTGCTTCAACTGATACTATATAAGCTAATTCATAAGCTAAGTCATAGTTTCTTATTGTAGCAGATTTTCTATCATTTCCTAAAGATATTAAGTATCTTGGATTTCTTTCTATACTTTGCTTTTGAGTAAATGATAATGCACCTTTTTTATCTACATTCATTGCTGATATAGATATTCCATTAACTTCTAATAAATTCACCATATTCCCTATAGGTCCATCTCCTAATTCCCAGAACCTTCTAACCTTTGTTGCTAATTCTTCCATATCATCATACTTACTTAAATCGTCAGGAATATTCATTTCCGGGAATCTTATATATCCTTCTATAAACGATATTAATTTATGAGTCATTACTAATTTTTCTTTGTACGATATCTCTTCCACTCTTGGTATAGGTGATTCTGGTCTTATGTGTGTGCTTTCAACAATTACCTTTATATTATCATTTTCAAAGAAATATTCTCTTGGGAATTTTAATGTATTTGATAATTTCATCTCATTTTCTACTACTGGCTTGTATTTATCTTCTTCAAATGCAAGTACATCTTTTTTATTTATATTACTTTCTTGTGCTAATTGTTCTATAGTTTTTCCTCTATACATTCTAGCTGCTTTTAGTTTTTTTCCACTGAATATTTTTTTTCTACTCATATTCTCTATCTCACTTTCATGATGCATAATGTCCGTTATTTTAAATTTAAAATGCTCTGGATATACTTAATACCCAGAGCATTATTCAATTTCATTATGTTCATAATAATATCATATTTATGATAAGTAGTCAATTATAAGCCTAAGGTGTCGCTTATTCCTTGCATAGCTTCTAATGATATTTGTGCAAATTCAGCAAATGGAATTCCTAGTTCTTCTATGCTTTTCATCGCTTCTCTATTCGCTCCTGCTGCAAATCTTAACTCTTTCATACGCTTAGTTATAGACTTTACTTTTACACTAGATATTTTTTGATCTGGATAAATAAGTGCTATTGCTGTTATAAATCCTGTTATCGGATCTGCTGCATATATAGCCTTATCTATTGTACTTAATCTCTCTGTCCCATTATCTTTATTATGCGCTTTTATTGCTTGATATATATAATCATTTCCAAATTTCTCATTTTGAAGAAGTTCTACAGCTTTGAGTCCATGTAATTTTGATTCGTCCGGATTATTTTTATAATCTAACATATCTGAATCCAAATCATGTAAAAGTCCTGCTATAGCCCATTCATCAGCTCTATCTGGTTCTAATTTATTAGCTAATTCTCTCATTACTACTTCTACCGCATATGAATGTTTTATCAAGTGTTCACTTTCTAAATACTTATCAACTAATCCTACTGCTTGTTCTCTCATTTCCCTTTTCCTCCTGAACGTTATTTTATTTTTATTCTACACCTCTATAATAATGTCCTGCTGTAACCCCTTTTTCATCTAGTTCATTATAAAGTTTAGTTGCCTTAACTCCAAGCTTATAATCATTGTCTAACACTTCTTGATATGCTTGTATTACTTTTTTTACAGTTTCTCCATCTTCTAAGGTAAAATCTAATCTGAGTATATTTATTCCTACCTCATTTAATTCATATAAATTATCCAACATACAAGTTACTTTTGAGTTATATATTGTACTTCTGCAGAATATATCTTGAGTTATTCTATATTTTTCATCTTTAAAATCCTTTAAAGCATATGTGCTTTCCTTACATTTTGAAACTTTTTTATCTTTTTTACAATCTCTAACTATAACTCCCATTGGGCAATATTCAGTTATCATAAGTGGAGTATATCCATATACTATACATTCAGTCTTCATATCTGTATATTTTAAAGTTTCTTTTATCTCATATATATTTAATTCTTGAGATAAACATAAATTAGTAGCACCAGTTTCTTTAAAATGATTTATTGTTTCACTATTGAATGCATTTAAATAATAATCTATATTTAATTCTTCATCCTTAAAGTAATCTAGAGCTCCCCAGCTTCCAACTTGTACAGAATTTATTCCTGTTTGCTTAGCTTTTTCTAGTTGCTTATATTCTTTATGTCTTATAATTCTTGGTGCTGAATATGATATTTTCTTACTAAATTTAATTCCCATTTTTAATGCTTCATCAAGTGTATTAACATCTTCATAGTAAACTATATCAACGTTACACTGTAGAGCACCTTCTAGTTGCTCTAAATTTTTAACTTTTACTGCTATTTGTTCAGATGAATCTCTACTTACTTTAGTTGGATTATATTTAAGTATTTTATTTTTATGATTTCTATTTTTTATCTTAATTCTTTCTTCATCTAGAAATTCAATACAATCTCTTCTCATTTGATTTAATATACTTACTGGCAAACTAGCATTATCATCCAATATTATCTCTAGATTTCTAAGTACATAAGGAGTATTGCCAAGCTTTTGCATTTGAGTTTCTACTTTTTCTTTACTTAATGCGACCTTCATTGCACCTTCAACAATCTTATCCCCTTCTACAGTAGCTACATTTCCTTTTTCATCACTCAATATAAGTATAGGATTTTGTCCTAACTTTATAGTTATTTGTGCATCTATATCACTTTTTATAAGTTCTTTATCTTGTTGGAAGGTAGCTTGTACTCTATCCATTAATTCACTATCCGATGTTTTAAATACAACTTGCCCTCTTTTTGCTTCTCCAATAAAGTCTAACTCTATTAGTTCGCCTTTATGTCCTATAGTATGTATATCACCATTTTTTATGATCCTTCCTATAGTTCCTCCACCAAGGTTTATTCCGTCACCTTTTTTAAGAGTATTTTCAAGCATTATTTTAAGTCTTTTTGTTCTTTTATTATGTTCTAGAACCTTACCTATGTATAATCCTTGGTTATTAGGTATTTCTGAGTTCATAACATCTTTTCCTACTTCACCTAATACAAGACCTTTAGTAAATTTTCTATTAAAGATAGTGTATAAGTCGCTCATTGTTTCATCTGATACATTTAGTTTATTTGTAGTTCTATACTCCTCTATTGCGTCTCTGTAACTTCCTATAACTGTTGCAACATACTCTGGTTTTTTCATTCTTCCTTCTATTTTTAAAGAATGAACTCCTGCATCCATTATTTTATCAATTTCTTCTATAGTATTTAAATCTCTAGGACTTAATAAATAATCTCCATTACTGTCTATAACTTCTCCTGTATGTACATCTATAAGCTCATACTTTTGTCTACACGGTTGTGCACATCTTCCTCTGTTTCCTGATCTATTTCCTATCATACTGCTCATTAAACATTGTCCCGAGTAGCATACACATAATGCACCATGAACAAACACTTCTATATCTGCATCACAGTTGTCACAAATATACTTTATTTCTTCTACATTAACCTCTCTAGCTAAAACTACTCTATCAAATCCTATTGATTCTAAATATTTAACATCTTCTAAAGAATGAGCCACCATTTGCGTACTTGCGTGTATTTCAAAATCTGGCAGCTCTTTTTTTATAAGTCTCGCCATACCTACATCTTGAAGTATAATTGCATCTACATCTATATCGTATAAAAATTTTGCATATTGCACAAAATCATGTATTTCATTTTGTTTTATCAATGTATTTGCAGTTACAAATACTTGCACATCTCTTATATGCGCATATCTAACTGCCTCTTTTAATTCTTCTCTATCAAAATTGTTTGCTGATGCTCTTGCACTAAAGTCTTTACCTCCTAGGTATACAGCATTTGCTCCATTTTGAACGGCAGCTTTTAATGCTTCAAAAGTCCCAACAGGTGCTAATAATTCTATGTCTTTCATAATGTCCTCCTTTAAGGAATATTTCTCCTATATTTATAATATCCCTAATTTTAAAAATTAAAACCTTCAGGTTCTCCTGAAGGCTTAATTTTGATTACTATTTCATCGCTCTAAGGTATTTTACCTCATTTTCAAGCTCTATTTTTTCTAACTGTACTTTATATGCATCATTTTGGAATTTTGAGGATAGTTTTTCTGCTACTGTAGCTTTTTCTGCTTCCATCTCAAGTTGAGATTTAAGTTCTTCAATTTGAGCTTTGTAGCTATCAACTTCTCCTTTAGACAATTCTGTTCTATTCCCTAATTCTTCTATTTGTAATTTTTGATTTTCAATTACCTTATTCAATTCATCTATCTTTACATTGAAATGTTCTTCTTCTTTTACTTTACCTTGCAGTGAGAGTTGTAATTTTCTCATTTCTAATTTAAGCTCTTCATCTGAATTCCCAACTTTTTTCTTTAATTCTTCATTTTGCTTAAGAAGTTCTTCATTTTCTTCTGAGCATTCAAAGAATATATCTGTTATATTAACCGCTGTGACTATAGCTGCAACAGATGTACTTAATCTTGAATTGCTTTCTATCACTTTAGTCATTTCTTTATCAACATATGACGCTACACTTAGCATATGTTTTTCTGATTTATCGCCCACCATCGGATATTCAGCACCATTAATTTTTACTATAACCTTGTTCATACTAACACGCCCCCTTACGTTAGTTAGTTTGATCTTAAGTTTGCATTTAGTTTTTCACTTAGCTCACTTAGTATCTTATCATGTACTTTTGCTACATCTTCATCAGTTAAAGTTCTTTGAGCACTTCTATATGTTATAGAGTATGCTATAGACTTATGTCCTTCTTCTATTTGTGACCCTTTGTAAACATCAAATAATTCATATTTTTCTACTATTTCTGTACTGTTAGCTTTAATTATATCTTCTATTTGCTTAACAAATACTTCATCTTTAACTATTAATGCTATATCTCTAGATGTAGATGGGTATTTTGGTAATGGACTATATAGTTTAACTACAGTTAAGTTTTCAAATACTAAATCTGCATTTATTTCTGCAACATAAACTCTTTGTCCTAAGTTATAATTTTCAATAACATCTGGATGTAATTCTCCAAAAGTACCTATATACATATTATTATACACTACTTTTGCACATCTACCAGGGTGGAATGTCGAATTATTAGTTTCCGGTTCTATTTCGTAGCCTTTAAATCCTACATTATTTAATATAGCTTCTATAACTCCTTTTAATACAAAGAAATCTACTTCTTTACCGTACATTCCAACACAGAATTTTTTTGTTTCTACTGGTAACCCATTTTGTGGAGTAAATGTATTACCACATTCAAATGCTGATACTGATTCAACTTTGTGTGATATATTTGTAGATATTATATCTAGCATGTTAGGCATTAAAGTTGTTCTCATTACCGAAGTCTCTTCACCTAATGGATTTATTATCTTAACAAAGTTTCTCTTCTCATCATTTTCAGGTAAGTTTATTTTATCTACACCTCTAGGGCTTACAAATGAATATGTTAATATTTCATTTAATCCTACAGATATAGCATTATTTTTTACACTATCCATGAACTTTTGATTATCAGTTTTTACACCTGCTGTAGCATTTCCTTCTAAATCTGCTGATGGTATATTTTCATATCCATATATTCTAGCTACTTCTTCTAATATATCCGCATCTTCAGCTATATCTAATCTGAAACTTGGAACTTCTAATTCTAACTTATCAGAACTTATTAAGTTACACTTAAATTCTAAGTTTTCTAGTATATTTATGAATTGGTCCATGGAAACATTAACACCTAATAAAGCATTTATTCTTTGAGGATTAACTGTTAATTTTTGAACTTCTTGTTTATTTGGATAGTTGTCTACTATTCCTTTAAGAACCGTTCCACATCCTAATTCTTCTATTAATTGAGCTGCTCTATTTATACCTACCTCAGCTAAATTTATATCTATACCTTTTTCGAATTTTGATGATGCTTCTGTTCTTAATCCTAATTTTTTAGAAGTAGCTCTTACGCTTTCTTTTGCGAAGTTTGCTCCTTCAAGTAATATAGTAGTTGTTGCATCTGTTATTTCAGAGTTTTCCCCTCCCATAACACCTGCTAAATCTAGAGTTTTCTCTCCATTTGTTACTACTATCATTTCAGAAGTTAACGTTCTTTCTACTCCATCTAATGTAGTGAACTTTTCGCCTTCTTCTGCACATTTAACTACCATCTTAGTTGTTCCAACTTGACCTAAATCAAATGCATGAAGGGGTTGACCTAATTCTATCATAACATAGTTTGTTATATCTACTATATTACTTATCGGTCTTATTCCAGCTTCCATAAGTCTTCTTTGCATCCAATATGGAGATGGTCCTATCTTAACGTCTTTTATTACTCTTGCACAGTATCTGTTACATAATTGTGTTTGTATTTCAACATTGAAATCTATATTTTCATCAGATTCATTTACTTTTATTTGCGGATATTTAAATTCATTTCCTAATGTAACAGCAGCTTCTCTTGCTATACCTATTATAGATCTACAATCAGGTCTATTTGAAGTTATTTCAAATTCGATTAAAGCATCATTAATTTCTAAAGCTTCTCTTACATCCATTCCTAATTCAAATGAATCTTTGTTGTCTAATATGTATATTCCATCTTTTTTATGCTCTTCAACATATTGAGAAGGTATAGTTAATTCTTCAGCACCACAGAACATTCCTTCTGATAATACTCCTCTTAACTTACCTTTTTTTATTTTAAAGTCTCCTGGTAATACTGCACCTATTCTAGCAACAGGAACATAATCACCAACTTTTATATTTTTTGCATTAGTTACTATTTGAAGTATTTGACCGTCACCCACTTCAACTTTTGTAACTGCTAATCTTTCTGCATCTGGATGTTGTTCTATTTGTAGTATTTTACACACCTCAACACCATTTGTTTCTTTTCCAAAGAATTCTACTTTTTCTACTTTTGACCCTGTCATAGTCATCATATCAGCAAATTCTTGAGTATCTTTATCTATGTTAACATAGTCTCTAAGCCATTTTAAAGGTACTAACATCTTCAATTCCTCCTAATTAAAATTGATTTAAGAATCTCATATCATTTTCGAATAATACTCTTATATCATCTATTTCGTACTTAAGCATTGTAATTCTATCTACACCCATACCGAATGCAAATCCACTATAAATTTCTGGGTCTATTCCACAGTTTCTAAGTACATTTGGATGTACCATCCCTGCTCCTAGTATTTCTATCCATCCTTCACCTTTACACATAGGACATCCTGATCCTTCACACTTGAAGCATGTAACATCTACTTCTGCACTTGGCTCTGTGAATGGGAAGTTATGTGGTCTGAATTTAGTTTTTGTATGTTCCCCGAATAACTTCTTAACGAACATATTTAATGTTCCTTTTAGTTGAGCCATTGTAACGTCTTTTCCTACTACAAGACCTTCTATTTGGTGGAACATTGGTGAATGTGTAGCATCTGGTGAATCAAATCTGAAACATCTTCCTGGAGATACTATTTTTATAGGTAACTCTTCACTTTTCATAGTTCTAACTTGAACTGGAGAAGTTTGAGTTCTAAGCAATAATTCACTGTTTATGTAGAATGTATCACTCATATCTCTTGATGGATGGTCTTTTGGTGCATTTAGTGCATCGAAGTTATTTGCAACTGTTTCAACTTCTGGACCTTCTGCTATAGAGAATCCCATTCCCATAAATATTTCGCTTACTTCATCTATTATTTGAGATATAGGATGTTTCTTTCCTACTATAGCTAGCTTTGCTGGCATAGTAACATCTATAACTTCTTGCTCTAATTGCTTTTGCTTTTCTATAGTTTTTAATTCTTCTTTTTTAGAAGATATACTTCCTTCTATTGATTCTCTTACTTTGTTGGCAACTTGACCTATTACAGGTCTTTCTTCCGCTGATAACTTACCCATTTCTTTAAGGATAGCAGTTATTTCACCTTTTTTACCTAAGTATTTAACTCTTAGATTTTCTACAGCTTCGATGCTTGAAGTGTCTTTAATTTCATTTAAAGCAACTTCTTCTAAATTAAGTAATTTTTCTTGCACTATTAATCACCCTTTCACTTTTTTATGTATTAAAAAAAGCCCTTCATCCCTATCTAGGGACGAAAGACTATAATTTCGCGGTACCACCCTAGTAGCTTAATAATTATCAATTATTAAACCACCTCAAACAAACTTAACGCGTTTTGACGTTAAAGCCTACTATTAATTTCAGCTTTAATACTCCAGAGCGAACTTCTTTTGAATTCTTAGAAAGTACTTTCAGCCTAGGTACTTCTCTCTGATCTAAGTTAAATCAAAATACTTTTCTCTTTCATAGTATTTAAAAATATGTTTTTCATACAATTATACCATACTATATATGTTACTTACAATATATTAAACTTGATATTTCTTTATTTCATACATTAGTATAGCTGAACTTATTGCTGCATTTAAAGATTCAGCCTTGCCATATATCGGTATTTTAACCAATACATCTGATTTTGATACTAATTCTTCATTGATTCCATTTGCTTCATTTCCTATAACTAATGCAGTCTTATAGTTATATTCTACGCTATTATAAAAATTATTTGTATCTAAGTAACTAGATACGATATCAAAATTCTTTAATTTAAGTAGTCTAAGTGCTTCATCTTGAGTAGTATTGATTACATTCATATCAAAGATTGATCCCATTGTAGATCTTATAACTTTTGGATTGTATATATCTACACATCCCTTTAATGCAATTATAGCATCTATTCCAGCAGCGTCTGCAGTCCTTATTATAGTACCCATATTCCCTGGATCTTGAATTCTATCTAGTATTAGTACAAATCTACTATCATCATCTAAACTTTCTTCTATATTCTTTTGCTTAAATCTTACCACACCTAAAATACCTTGTGTTGTTTCTGTATCTACTAAATCATCAAATATTTTATTTGTAGTTTTATATGTTTTCATATTCTTTTCTTTTAATATTTCTAAAAAGTTTATATGTTCTTCTTTATTCTCAAAATCTTCATTTATAAATACATACTCTATATCTGCGCTACATTCTATCGCAAGAGTTAGTATTCTATATCCTTCTATTATAAACTTTGATTCTTTAGTTCTATTTTTTGTTTTCAATAATGATTTTGTATACTTTACTTTCTCATTATCTTTAGCCGTTATCATTATAGGCATTGCTACTTTCTCCTAATTACGTCTTTATTTTCTGATGCTATGTTACTTATCTTACTATTTTGCCCAATTACAACTAAAATACTTCCTGATCTTAGTTCTTCATGTGGTGCTGGAGTAACATTTATGCTTTTTCCTGTTTTTATAGCAAGAACTGTTATTTCATATTTTGCTCTTAGTTCTAATTCTATTAATGTTTTTCCTACCCAACCAGTTGGTGTAACTATTTCAACTATTGAATATTCTGGATCTAACTCTATATGATCTAATATATTATCAGAAACTAGGTTATGTGCAACTCTTACTCCCATATCTCTTTCAGGGAAAACAACTCTATCTGCACCTATCTTATAAAGAACTTTAGCTTGTAGCTCGTCTTTAGCTTTACATACTATTTGAGACACTCCCATTTCTTTAGCTATAAGTGTTGCCATTATAGATGCTCTTATATCCGATCCTATTGATATTATTGCTACGTCAAAATTTCCTAATCCTAAAGATCTTAATGATTGTTCATCTGTAACATCTACTATAGCCGCATGTGTAACTTTATCTGCTATGTTTTGAATTATTTCTTCACCTTTATCTATAGCCATAACTTGGTGACCTAAAAGATGCATAGTTGTCGCTACCGAAGCTCCAAATCTTCCACATCCTATAACTATATATTGTTTTATTTTATTCTTTCTCTCCATATAAAAATTCATCTCCAATTCATATTCATAATATATACTTAATTTTTAAATTTAACTATATGCTTTATATGTTAACCAACTATTATTTTTCCTTCTGGATATCTAATCTGTTGTTTTTTCTTTATTCCTTTAGATGCTAATGCCATGAATATAGTCAACGACCCTACTCTTCCCATAAACATAAATAGCATTATGAAAACTTTGCCTAAAGTACTTAAATTTGGACTACCTCCTATACTTAACCCAACTGTTGCAAAAGCTGAGACTACTTCATATCCGGCCTCAACTAATGTAAATTCTGGATCGGTAACTGAGATTATTAAAGTTCCAAATACCACAACTATAATCCCTATAAAAAATATCCCTACTGATTTTCTAACTGTAGATGTTTCAATTCTTCTCTCATATATTTCTATATCTTCTTTTCCAAGTATAAATGATTTAACTGTAAGCACTAGTATTGCTAACGTAGTAGTTTTGATTCCTCCTCCAGTTGATGCAGGAGATGCTCCCATAAACATTAATATTATCATTATAAATATACTACTTTCATGCATTATAGTTAAATCTATCGTATTAAACCCTGCAGTTCTAGTTGTTACTGATTGGAATAACGAAGCAAGTAACTTCCCTCCAAATCCCAATGGTCCTAATGTATCTGGATTGTTATGTTCTAATAATAATATAAATATCATTCCTACTACTATTAACATAGTTGTTGTAAATAACACAACTTTTGAATGTATTGTTAACTTAGACACTTTCCTATGTTTAATTACATCAAGAATAACAGGGAAACCTATTCCACCTAAAATTATAAGTGCTGAAATAGTTATTGTTATGGTAAAATTATTCACATAAGATGTTAATGAGCTAAATGGACCTGAAACATTTCCCATTAAATCAAATCCAGCATTACAGAATGCTGATATTGCATGGAATACACTATACCAAATCCCTCTTGCTATGCCAAACTGAGGAATAAACACCGTAGAAAGAAGTATAGCTCCTGTACCTTCTATTAAGAAAGTCATTAATAATACATATCTTGTTAATTTTACTAGCCCTGATAAATCAATTTGATTTAAGGCTTCTTGTATTAAAAGTCTTTCTCTTAAATTTATTTTCTTTTTAATTATAAGAGCAAATAAGGTTGCTATTGTCATAAACCCAAGTCCACCTACTTGTATCAACATTATTATGACTACTTGACCAAATCCACTCCAATATGTAGCAGTATCTACTACAACTAACCCTGTAACACATACTGCAGATGTTGCTGTAAATAGTCCATTTAATAAACCAATACTTTCGCCACTCTGACTTGCTATTGGTAAATTTAATAAGAGTCCTCCTATTAATATAACTGTAGCAAAACCAATTACCATTATTTGTGTAGGTTGCATTTTATTTATAAAAGTAGCAAACTTTTTGAATATTGTTATCACGTAATTTTAGTCCTCCTTTATAATTCAACTAATTCATAATCATAAATCTACTAATTATGTAAATCTTTATAACCATCATTATATTATATTCCAAATTTTATCTAAAAACAATAACCTATATATTTAATTTAGTTAAATAAAATTAACATAAATTAACCTTTTTTATGTATTTCTAAAAAATATTATTTACATAAATCAAATATTAAATTCTTACACCTAAATGATTCCTTTACTATGCACTAATCTTAAGGCTTATATGCAAAAAAAGCCTTTGAATTTTCATTCAAAGGCTTTTATATATAAATTTATTATATTTTGATTAAGCTAATTTTGATTTAGCAACTTCTACTAACTTAGCGAAACCTTCTGCATCATGTATAGCCATTTCAGATAACATCTTTCTGTTAACTTCTACACCTGCTAAGTTTAATCCGTTCATGAATCTAGAGTATGATAATCCATGAGCTCTAGTTCCAGCATTTATTCTTTGTATCCAAAGTCTTCTGAAGTCTCTCTTCTTTAACTTTCTACCTATATATGCGTTCTTTAACGCCTTCATTACGAATGTATTAGCTGGTCTGTATAATTTACTTCTTGCTCCTATATATCCTTTTGCAAGTTTTAACACTTTTTTGTGTTTTTTACGAGCGTTCATAGCCTTTTTAACTCTTGCCATCGTTATGACCTCCTTTGTTTTCCTCTTTAATGTTTGTTTATTATTTTAATCCGATTTTTAGTATGGTAATAATTGTGCTATTCTTCTAGCATCTCCTGCACTAACTATTCCAGACTTTCTTAATTGCATTTTAGTCTTAGCAGCTTTCTTAGTTAATATGTGTCTTCTGAAAGCCTTAGATCTTTTTAATTTTCCAGTTCCTGTCTTCTTGAATCTTTTAGCAGCACCTCTATGAGTTTTCATTTTAGGCATGTTAATTTCCTCCTCTCAGTTGGTCATCTATTTTTTTGGATCTATCATTACAACCATGTTATTACCCTCAAATGCTGGGGCTTTAGTTGGTTCACCAAACTCTTTTACTATATCTATAAATTTAAGCATTACTTGTTTTCCTATGTCTTTATGTCCTAATTCTCTACCTCTGAATCTAAGCTCAACTTTAACTTTATCTCCCTTTTGAAGGAATTTTATTGCATTATTAGCTTTAGTATTTAAATCATTAGTATCTATACCTGGTCTAAGTCTAACTTCTTTAACAGTTATAGTCTTTTGATTTTTTTTAGATTCTTTTTCTTTTCTAGCTTGCTCATATTTATGCTTACCTAAATCCATTATTTTACAAACTGGTGGGTTAGCATTAGGTGATATCATTACTAAATCTAAGTTCTTGCTGTCAGCCATTGCTTGAGCTTCTTTAGTTGGCATTACCCCAAGTTGTTCGCCACTATCCGAGATAACTCTTATCTCTTTATCTCTTATTTGTTCATTGATTGCTTGTTCTTTGCTAATGGTAGGACACCTCCAAAATTTTTATAAAAATAAAAAGCGAATGATTTAAATCATCCGCTATATAAGTTACCACATTTTAAAAGTTTTGTATATATATATACAACTTTAACTTATATTTACCAGACAATTTCCATCGTAAGGTGAGAAGCGAACTTCTTCTTCGTTTTTTAATTAGTTACTTTATATAATATATCACCATTTAATTATATTTGCAACTATTTTTTATTTTTTTTATTAATTATTATAAACTGGTATTATAAATTCTATTTTTTCCTCTTTGCTATATTTTTATCTTCTAATTTTTATATTATTAGTAATGATTTTACTAGTTTTTGGTCATAATTAAAGATGTTAGATATCTGTGGTTTGTTTATAAGTTGTTTATGGAAAATTTTAGTTAATAAATATTAACAACTATGGAAATATTAAAGTTAATAAACAATTTTTATTATTGAGGTGTATGGCTATGAAAATGTTAAACAATTTTTTCAAGAAAATTAACAAACCAGTGCCTGTATTTGCTCAAACTAAAATGGAAAAAGAAAATCCTACTGATGATTCTAGCTCTATTAAACCAAAAACTAATTTTTGTGATGTTGCTGGATTAGAAGAAGTAAAAGAAGAGCTTTTTGAAATAGTAGATTTCATGAAATCTCCAGACAAATATCAAAAAATGGGTGCAAAAATACCTAAAGGAGTTTTATTCTATGGACCTCCTGGTACTGGAAAAACGCTACTTGCATCTGCTGTAGCTGGAGAAACTAACTCCTCTTTCTTCAATGTATCTGGCTCTGAGTTTGTTGAGAAATACGTAGGTGTAGGCGCTAAGCGTGTTAGAACATTATTTGAAAAAGCGAGAAAAGAAGCTCCTAGCATAATCTTTATAGATGAAATAGATGCTATAGGTGCAAAAAGACATCTAGAAAGTAACAACGAAAAGGATCAAACATTAAATCAACTTCTAGTTGAAATGGATGGATTTAATAAGGATTCCAATGTAATAATAGTAGGTGCTACAAATAGACTTGATTTACTTGATGAAGCACTTCTTAGACCTGGAAGATTTGACAGACATATACACATAGGTTCTCCTAACTATCATACTAGATTTGAAATTTTAAAAGTTCATACTAAAAACAAACCAGTGGATAAATCTGTAGATTTAGAACTTTTAGCTAAAAAAACTCACGGTTTTAATGGCGCTCATCTTTCAAATATTGCAAATGAAGCAGCTATATTTGCAGTTAGAGATAGTAGTGAAGTCATCACTTCTATTCATTTTGATAAAGCAATCGAGAGGGTCATTGCAGGGCTTGAATCTAAGAACTCTGTATTAGTAGAAAAAGAAAAGAAAATAGTAGCTTATCACGAAGCAGGACATGCTCTTGTTAGTAATTTAGTTGGACTTTGTCCTATACAAAAAATATCTATAATTCCAAGAGGTCAAGCTTTAGGATATGTACTTCAATTACCTGATGAAGATAGATATATATATACTAAAGATGAGCTATCAGGAAAAATTAAGATTTTACTAGCTGGAAAAGCATCAGAAGAAATAATATTTAATCATAAATCAACTGGCGCTAAAGATGATTTAAAGAAAGTTACAGATATAGCTAACCAAATGGTTTGCGAATATGGTATGAGCAACTTAGGATTTATGACTATAGATGGAAATATTAAAACATTTATGTCAGAGCAAGTACAAAAAGAAGCTAATAGTATAGTAGAGACTTGTTATAATGAAACTCTAGAATTATTAAGAAATAACATAAATGACTTACATGTAGTTTCAAAACATCTATTTGATAAGGAAACTATGACACATGATGAGCTAAAATCTTTAATAACAAAAGAGTTTGTTAACTAGTCAATTATTATGAAATATAAAAATTCAATAAAATAAATAATCCTTATAGTCTTAAGACTATAAGGATTATTTATTTTATATTAAAGTGTCATATTTACTATCCTTGTATAACATTTACTCTTTCCTCTATTTCTTTTAATACAGTTGCCATGAACTCATTTAAATCTAGGTCTGCTACTTCTCCATTATCCCTTGATCTTACAGATACCTTATTCTCAGAAGCTTCTTTTTCACCTACTACTACCATATATGGTATTTTTTGAAGTTGAGCTTCTCTTATCTTGAATCCAGTCTTTTCTGCTCTATCATCTATTTCAACTCTTATACCTTTTGCAAATAAAGCTTTTTTAACTTCATTAGCATAATCATTGTACTTATCTGATATAGGAAGTATTCTAACTTGAGTTGGAGCTAACCAAACCGGGAATTTACCAGCATAGTGCTCTGTTAATATTCCTATGAATCTTTCTATACTTCCGAATGCAACTCTGTGTATCATAACTGGTTTATGCTTTTCACCATCTTGACCTACATAGCTTATATCAAATCTTTGTGGTAATTGCATATCTAATTGTATAGTTCCACATTGCCAAGTTCTTCCTATGCAATCTCTTAAGTGGAAGTCTATCTTAGGACCGTAGAATGCTCCATCGCCTTCATTTAACTTATATGGTAAGTTTAATTCTTCTAACGCTTCTCTTAATCCATTTTCTGCTACTTCCCACTCTTCATCTGTACCCATTGAATCTTCTGGTCTTGTAGATAATTCTAAGTGATATTCGAATCCGAAAGTCTTATAAATACTATCTATTAGGTTTACAACACCTTTTATTTGCTCTTTTATCTGCTCTGGTAACATGAATATATGTGCATCATCTTGAGTGAATGCTCTAACTCTCATTAATCCATGTAACGCTCCTGATAATTCATGTCTATGAACTCTACCTAACTCAGCAATTTTCATAGGGAAATCTCTGTATGAATGTGGGCTAGATTTATAGTATAGCATTGAACCTGGACAGTTCATTGGCTTTATAGCAAAATCTTGCTCATCTATTTTAACTGTGTACATATTTTCTTTATAGTGATACCAGTGACCTGAAGTCTCCCATAATTTTTGGTTTAATATTATTGGAGTCTCTATCTCAGAATATCCATCTGCTCTGTGTATATCTCTCCAGAACTTTAATAATTCATTCTTAAGTTCCATACCTTTTGGTAAGAATAATGGGAATCCTGGGCCTTCTTCTGGTATGAAGAATAAATCTAATTCTTTACCTAATTTTCTATGGTCTCTCTTTTTAGCTTCTTCTAATATATGTAGGTATTCTTCTAAATCTTTATTCTTTTCGAATGATATACCATATATTCTTTGAAGCATTTTGTTTTTCTCATCTCCACGCCAGTAAGCACCTGCTACACTTAATAACTTAACTGCTTTAATCTTCTTAGTTGAAGGTAAATGTGGTCCTCTACATAAATCAGTGAAATCTCCTTGCTTATAGAAAGATATTATTTCTCCTTCTGGTAATTCTTCTATAAGTTCAACTTTATAAATTTCTTCATTTTCTTTAGCCCAAGCTAAAGCTTCTTCTTTTGGTAATTCATATCTTTCTACTGCTAAATCTTCTTTAGCTATCTTCTTTATTTCTTTTTCTATTTTTTCTAAATCTTCCATTGTCAATCTGTGCTCTAAATCTATATCATAGTAGAATCCATTCTCTATGCTTGGCCCTATTGCAAACTTAGCCTCTGGATATAATCTCTTTATAGCTTGAGCTAGCATATGTGCAGATGTATGTCTGAATACATCTTTCCCTTCTACATCTTCAAATTTAAATAAATTTAATTCACAATCTTCACATACCTTGTGGTTTAGCCCTACTACTTCCCCATTTACAGATGCTGCAACGACTGATCTAGCTAAGCCTTCACTTATAGATTTAGCTATCTCTATCACGGCAATTTCACTTTCAAACTCTTTTACTGATCCATCTTTTAAAGTAATTTTTATCATTGTTTTTCCTCCTCAAATAATCTATATTTTATAATTAAAAAATTGTATAAAAAAACTCGACCCAAATAATATATTTGGGACGAGTATTGATTCGCGGTTCCACCCAAGTTGGCGTATATTTATACAACCCTCTTGATGACTGTAAGGTAGTCAACCGAATCGTTTCACATATTAAAGTATGCTACTAGTATTCTGCTCCAAGGTAGTTTTCAAATAGTCATCTTTAGATAAGCTTACAGCCGGTGGCCTATCCTCTCTGATAAAGTGTTTCTACTTTACTTGTCCTCTTCTTAGCTACTATTTTAAATTTAATATAAGTATATCAGATAGTTATATGTCTCGCAACCATAATATATTATATAAATATAATTATTAATCCTTGAACTATACCTATCATAAATCCTAGTACTAACCCTAGTATTTCTATATGTTTTAATTCTTGTTTTGCTATTCTAAGTATTATTTGCTCTAGTTCATACAAATCTAACTCATTAATCTTATTCTCTACCATTTGTTGTATATTTATACGTTTATTTGCTTTAATTATTATGTCTTCACTTAAATCATCTATACTTTGTCTAATTTCTGTTTCTATTACCTCTGATACGTATCCTTGTATAAGATTTTTTATTGCACTAGGAGCAAAAGCCATTTTTTCATTTACTACAACCTTAATTTTTACCTTTATGTATTCTACTACATTTTGTTTATCTTCCTCTGTGATTATGTTTTCTAATATTTCATCTAATGAAAGAAACTCTTCCTGAATTACTTCACCTATATTCAAAGCAATCTCAGCTTTTCTCTTTGGTATTAATCCTATTATTTCTTTATTTATTATAGGTATCTTAATAGGTTCTATCGGTCTAAATATTAGCTTAATAGCAACAACATTAGTAACGTAGCCTATTATACCACCAATACTCGCTGATATTAATATTTTTAATATATCATTCATAATAAAATCTCCTTGTGTAATATAATTATATGTATAGTTCGTTTTTTAACTATTCATTATATAATTATAAAGCTTTTATTAAACTTTAAAAAGTAATTTTTTATTATATAAAATAATATATTAATCATATAACTTTATTTTTGTTTAATTTTGATATATGGATGTTACTCTATCTCCAAAAATAGACTTTATTGTATCTGTTATTCCTTTAGATGAATTATTGTTTAATCCATCTAATATTTCTATTTTTCCAGGACATAATGTAAGCAATGTACTTATTAGGAAATCCTCATAATTTAAATTTTCCTGTATTACCATATTTATAATCTCTTCATCATCAATATTATTTATCTTTTTTCCATATTTATCATACAATATAAATGAATTATCTTTCATTATATTAACTCTCAATAAATCTATTTTTTCATCTTGTATGTCTATAAAATACTTTAGAACATTTATGAATTCATCTTGGTCCCTTTTCATTATATACTCTTCTACAGCTATATCGCCTATATTGGATATGTACTTAATAAAGCCTTTCATTCTAAATTTCAAAAAACCTTCTAAGTTTATATAGTCATTATTTAATATGTAATTATATACATTTTTATATACACTCTCTCTAACTAATAATTCTTTTTCTTTAAATAGCTGTAAAGAATGTATGTATATTTTTTCTTCATCATTTAAATATAAATCACGATATTTTTTTGTTATATATTCTCTTAATAACTTATTTTTCATGATATTTATTATTAAATTAGCTATTTCTTCAGTTATATCTTCTATATTTATTATGTTTTTATCATTAGGTGTTATTTCTATTTCTATAACTTCATCGTCATACTTTACTTTTTTGTTTAAGTTATTCTTATTGTTTAAAAATTTCATAGCATATGCTTTATCTTGCTGTGATAAAGTCATGCTAATATTTTTAATTATCAAATTAATCGCTCCTTTCTTATGATAATAGGAACTCTAGAGATTAATATAATAAATTTTTATAACTTAATAATAGCTATCTTTTTTTATTAGATTATATACTTAAATAATACTTTCTTTCATTACATCCTATAACTTTTATTATCTCTATATTCCTTTCATTTGATTCATATTATATATCTATAAATGAGCAAAAAAAAATGATAGCATAAGCTATCATTTTTTTATCTTTCACCTTTTTTATATTGATTCCCAAGTGCTGCTGGGGCTTTAGAACTCTTAACAAAAAGAACTAACGCTATCAATGTAACAATATATGGTATCATTGATAATAAGTTTTCATTTATGCTAAATGGTAATTCTGGGTTACCAAAGTATACTGATAGTGCTGTAGAGAATCCAAATAGTAAACATGCTGCCATTGCCCACTGTGGTCTCCACTTACCAAATATAACTGCAGCTATAGCTATATATCCTTGCCCTGATATTAGTGTTGGTCTAAATGAAGAAACAACAGCTAAACTCATTGAAGCTCCTCCTAATCCTGCTAATATACCAGATATTATAACTGCACAGTATCTTGTTAAAGCAACATTTATACCTAACGTATCCGCTGCACCAGGATGTTCTCCAACTGCTCTTACTCTAAGACCGAATCTAGTTTTGTATAATACATACCATACAACTGCAACTAATATAAATGCTAAAAATACTGTTGCATATGAATTAAATATTGTATCTAATACACTACCAGACGAAAATACTCCATTTAATGGTCTTGGTATCTTATTTTCCATTGGTATTGTTGGTGTCATAGTTGCACCATCGAACATTATTTTAGATGCAAATAATGCTACTCCAGGAGCTAATAAGTTTATTGCAACCCCTGATATAGTATGGTCTGCATTAAAGCTTACAGTTGCAACCGCATGTATAAGTGCAAATACACCACCTGCTAATCCACCTATTATAAACGATATCCAAGGGTTACCTATAATAATACCTGCTGCTGCACCTGCAAAAGCACCTATAGTCATCATACCTTCAATGCCTATGTTAACTATACCTGAATTCTCTGAAAATACTCCACCTAATGCTGCAAATATAAGGGGTGTAGAATACATTAAAGTGGTACTAATAATTAAAGCTAAATCTTCCATTATACATTGCCCCCTTTATTTTTTTTATCTCTCATTTTTACATATAACATTCTTAAAACACTGCTTAAAGCTATAAAGTAAACTATAGACCCTATAACTATATTTATTACCTCTGAAGGTGCACCTACAGCTTGCATCTTAGTTCCACCATATTTAAATGCCCCGAATAATAGTCCTGAGAATATAACTCCTATTGGATTACTATTAGCTATTAATGCAACGGCTATACCATCAAAACCATACCCTTCTTGGGCTGCAAGTATTGTTATATTATGAGATACCCCCATAACTTGTATAGCTCCTGCTATACCTGCAAGTAAACCTGCTATTGCCATAGACTTTAATACTGATGAATTAACATTTATACCACCATATTCTGCTCCATATTTGTTGTATCCAACCCCTCTTAACTCAAACCCTAGAGTTGTTTTGAACAATACAAAAGCTATTATTAAAACAAATATTATAGATATAATTATACCCCAGTTAACTTTAGTGGCAGGTCCTACTAATGTAGTCATCCAATCTATTCCTATACTTGCTGATTCATTTATGCTTGCTGAAGCCTCACTGTTGGGTCTAGCTAACCTTGTAGTCTTTATAATAAAATTACTTAGATAAAAAGCAATCCAGTTGAGCATTATAGTTGCTATAACTTCGTTTATTCCAAACTTAGATTTTAACCAACCTGCAAATCCACCCCATACAGCTCCACTTAATGCTGCCATTAAAAGTGTAAATGGTATATGAATAAAAGGAGGTAATTGGACTCCAACTCCTACTATAGTAGCAACTAATGCTCCTATTATAAATTGACCTTCTGCCCCTATATTGAATAGACCTGTCTTAAATGCAAATGCAATAGAAAGACCTGTTAATATAAGTGGAGTAGATCTTATTATAGTCCATGCAATAAACTTCGGTTTTCCAAATATACCTTCTATCATTGCTGAATAAGCCTCTATTGGATTAAATCCAGCTATTATCAATGCTATTGCACCAACTAATAAACCTAATACTATGGATATTAAAGAAAATAATACCGGACTATCAGCTAAAGATATTTTCTTCTTATTTGCTTTATTACTCATTTTCTTCACCTCCAGCCATCATAAGTCCTAATGTATTCTCATCTGCATCTTTTGCATCCATAATTCCTACTATTTTTCCTTCATATATTACTGCTATTCTATCTGATACGTTCATAACTTCATCTAATTCTAAGGATACTAAAAGTACAGCATTTCCTTCATCCCTTTGTTTAATTAGCGATTTATGTACGAACTCTATCGCTCCAACATCTAATCCTCTTGTTGGTTGAGTTGCTATTAATAGTTGAGCTTGGCCTGTAGCCGCTCTTGAAATTTCTATATTGTCAACTTCTCTACCTATTATAACCTTTTGTTGATTTCCCCCAGATAAAGATCTAGCTTTAGTTGTATGATCTGTAGGTCTTACATCAAATCTTTCTACTATAGCTTCTGCATATTTATCAATTGCTTCTTTATTTAAGATTCCATTTTTAGAGAATCTAGGATCTTTATAGTTTTGTAAAACTGTATTTTCTGCTACAGAGAAATCTAATATTAACCCTCTCTTATGTCTATCCTCTGGTATATTTTTTATACCGCTATTAAATACTTCTTTCGGGTTTTTATTTAAAACTTCTTGTCCATTTATCTTTATGCTTCCAGATTGAGCTTTTCTAAGTCCTGTTAAAGCTTCTACTAATTCAGACTGCCCATTTCCATCTATACCCGCAACACCTAGTATCTCACCAGCTTTTACATCTAATGATAATCCATCTACTACCGATATTTTTCTGTTATCTTTAACTGTTAAATCCTTTATTTCTAAAACTACCTCTTCTGGTTTAGCTTCTACTTTATCAACTTTGAAGTTTACTTCTCTTCCAACCATCATAGCTGCCAAGTCGTCTTCACTAACTTCAGAAACTTTTACAGTATCAATGTACTTTCCTCTTCTTATTATAGTACAATAATCAGCTGCTGCTTTTATTTCTTTTAATTTATGAGTTATTATTATTACAGACTTACCTTCTTTAGTTAAGTTTCTTATTATTTGTATAAGTTCTTGAATTTCCTGTGGTGTAAGAACTGCTGTTGGTTCGTCAAGTATTAATATTTCTGCGCCTCTGTATAATGCTTTTAGTATCTCAACTCTTTGTTGCATACCAACTGTTATATCTTCTATCTTCGCGTTTGCATCAACGTATAATCCATACTTTTCTGATAATGCATTAACATCTTCTACTGCTTTTTTAATATCTACAGCTCCAATACCCTTCATTGGCTCAGTACCAAGTATTATGTTTTGAGCCACTGTAAAAGGTTGAACTAACATGAAATGTTGATGTACCATTCCTATACCGTTTGATATTGCAACATTAGGATTATCCATCTTTACTAATTTTCCATTTATATTAATCTCACCTGATGTTTGATTATATAAACCATATAGTATGTTCATTAGAGTAGATTTTCCTGCCCCATTCTCACCTAAAAGAGCATGTACTTCACCTTTATGTACAATCAAGTCTATGTTATCATTCGCAACAAAATTTCCGAACATTTTAGTTATCTTTTTCATTTCTACAACTTTTTGACTGTAGTCGATATTACTATTATTCATCGCCCTTTCTTACCCTCCTTAATTTAATATTCAGTATTTTTATTATACTAAAATATAATCTGTATAACAAACCATTTTAAACGTTTTCCAAAAAAAAGTTATTTTTTGTTGTTTTTTGTCATTTAGTTAATTTAAGTAATATATTTTTATGGTTCTAATGCCTTTAACTTTAAAATTTAATATTATTATTCTTTCCAAAACCTATCAAAATATTGTACTGTATAATAATTAAAATGACTGTTTTTTATGTAATTATAACAACTCTTTCGAATAATTTTATTATATACTAACTAGCTTACTATGTTAATTATAGTCATTCTTATATACTTATATTTTGAGGTCAATAAATCATTTAACTAATTATTTATTATCATAATTAATGCTCTTGATTATATTTTTCATAATATAAAAACAAGCTACCCTATATCTAGGATAGCTTATTTTTATTTACTGTTTCATTTATTATATATTATTTTTTTAATTCATTATATTCTTTTTCATTTTGAGGAATTTTTATGTCTCCAGCTTTAATCTTTTCAGCTTCTGCTTGAACATATTCTAAAACATCTGGAGGTACATTCTTATCACTAGTTGGAGCTATACCAACCCCACCCATATCTAATGTATTAACTATAACTTTTCCACCTTCATATTTACCGTCTATCACAGTTTTTGATAAGTTGAATACAGCAACATCTATATTCTTCATTGCTGAAGTTATTATGTTTTCTGGAGCTAACTTATTTTGATCTTGGTCAACACCTATAGCTTTTTTACCATTTTCTTTAGCAGCTTCTATAGCACCTATACCAACTGCTCCTGCAGCAGAGAATATTATATCAGCTCCATCTTTGTTCATTTGATTAGCTATAGACTTTCCTAATGCTGAATCTGAGAAACTATTTGCATATTGAACCATAACTTTAGCATTTGGATTAGCTTCTTCAACTCCTGCTCTAAATCCGTAATCGAATCTGTCTATAACTTCACCTTTCATACCACCTATGAATCCAACTTTATTAGTTTCTGTCATTTTTCCAGCTATTAATCCTGTTAAGTAAGATGATACGTTGTCTTCAAATAATAAAGAAGTTACATTTTCAGGTTGTTTTGGATAAGCTGCATCTATAAGAGCAAATTGTTGATCTGGATAGTTTTTTGCTGCTTCTTCTATTGAATCTGCTAATTTAAATCCTACACCTATTATTAAATCAGTATCTTCATCAACTAATGTTTCAACATTTGGAACATAGTCCGCATCTTGCTTAGATTCTAAGTATTTAACTTGAACCTTATCTTTTCCGTACTCTTTTTCTATCTTTTCTAACCCTGCCCATGAAGATTGATTAAATGATTCATCATTTACTCCACCTGTATCAGTTACCATAGCTATCTTGAATACCTTTTCCTCATCAGCACTTTTAGATGTATCTGATTTTGAATCAGATTTACATCCAACCAACATGCTAGCACTCATAACAGTCACTAAACCTACTGTTAATAATTTTTTAAGTTTCATAAGTCTCCTCCTAATAATTTCTTATTTGTTAATTGTATTTTACATCATTTTCTAATTTTTTTCTATATATAATTTCTTTTATAGCAAAATATATTATATTTTTTATATCATATATAGAAATTTTAAATATATAATGTACATTTTTTATTATAAACATATATTTAAAAATCAATTCATATATGATTGTTTTAAAAAGACCTTCAAAACTAGAAGGTCTTTTTGAAATATGACATACTATTTATTTTTTAAACATATAATAGCGGTTAAACCCGGTCCTGCATGTGAACCTACACATGTACCTATTTGAAAATATAATATTCCTTTAGGATTAAACTGTTCTTTAACTACCTCTGTTAACTTATCTTTTTCTTTAAAGTCATCACTATATCCTATGCATATAACTTGGTCAGTTAAATTTGTTCCACAGTTTTCTTTTACTAAATCTATCATCTTTGATATAACATTTTTCTTTCCTCTAACTTGACATATTGGAGCAACTAATCCATCTCTTATATCTAGTATTGGTTTTATATTTAATATACCACCTATAGCAGCTTTAGTAGAAGATATTCTTCCACCTTTTTGTAAATATTCTAACGTATCTACTGAGAATAAAACATAAGTCTTTTCTCTTAATTTTTCTATTTCATCTAATATTTCATTTATATCTTTTCCTTGTTCTGCAAGTTCTGCTGCTTTAACAACTAATATTCCTATTACATAAGAAAATGCTTGAGAATCATAAGTGTATATCTCGCCATTTATATCATTTTTAGCCATAACTGCACTTTGGTATGTTCCTGTAGCTACTGATGACCCTGCTATATAAAGTATCTTTCTACCGTCATTTACATACTTTTCAAAAACTTCTTTAAATTGAGCATATGTAGCTTGAGAAGTCTTTGGGTATTCATTTTGATTTCTAAGTATTTTATAAAACTCATCATTAGATATATCAATACCGTCTTTATATTCTTTTCCATCTAATATAACCGTCAGCGGTACCACTTCTATATCATATTTATCAATTAATTCTTTAGGTATATCCGATAAACTATCGCATATTATTTTTAAATTTTCCATTATAAAATCCCCCCCTCATTAAACTATGCTTAGGATAATTGGGATTATCTCATATTAGGATAGCCTAATTGTCTTAATGCTTCATATACAACTATGGCAACTGAATTTGATAAATTCAGTGATCTAGCCTTTTCAACATTTATCATAGGTATTCTCATACAAGTTTCCAAATTCTCTTTTATTAATGTCTCCGGCAATCCTTTTGTTTCTTTTCCGAACACTATAAATGAGTTGTCAACAAATTCTACATCTGAATGTGATTGATCAACTTTTGTAGTTGAGAAAAAGAACTTTCCATTTGGATTTTTTTCAACCACTTCTTCATAACTGTCATAATATTGTATATTTGCTAAATCCCAATAATCAAGTCCACTTCTTTTTAAATATTTATCCTCAAGTGAAAAACCTAATGGTCTTACTAGGTGTAATATTGTTCCTGTAGCTGCGCATGTTCTTATTATATTTCCAGTATTTTGAGGTATTTCCGGTTCTACTAAGACTACATTTAATGCCATATCCATCCTCCTTATGATCTTATACATAATTGCGTTTATTTTTTTAGTACAATTTAAATATGTAATGTCTAATTATTTTATATTCTAATATTTCTCAAATATAATTATAACAGAAAATTACTTTTCTAAAAACTTACTTTATTAAAACTTATTTATATCTATATACATTAAGCATTAAAATCTCCTATCTAAACTTGTGTAAATAGGAGATTTTAGTCCTTATATAATATTTGTATTAAAATTATTACTTTCCTTTTTTTTGGTTCCATATATCACTATTTTATCCATAGGAGGGTAATAATTCTCTCTTATGAGTTCTTTAACTACCTCACCATTTCCTTTATATGTTCTAAAAGTATTTACTTTATAGCCATTTCTTCCTTTTTGAGATATACTCTTTTCTCCTTCATATAGTTTGTTACTACTTTTTATTTTTACTTTGTGCGGAACAGATTCAATTAATTCAGTTACTATTTCAATATCTTTTTTATATTCTTTATCTCCATAAATTGTAGAAACTATTCTATCTTCATATACTTGTTGAGTAATAAATATAGGTTTCCTAAAGTTATTTTTAAATCTTAAATCTATATCTCCTGTAGAAATAGTAGCATCTCTTCCTTTCGATACATAAGGGCTAGGAATACTGTGATTTCTAACATTGGTAATTTGAAGCCCTGCATAAAGAGATGCATTATATAGAGTACTTGATACTTGGCATATTCCACCTCCTAATCCTTCTTTTAACTCTCCATTTATTATAACTGGAGCATTTTTAAACTTAGCTTGTACTTCTCTCACTTCTACATATGAATTAAATGAAAACTCTTCAGATGGATTTAATACTATATTATTTGTAGCACTTGCGGCTACCTTGATATTACTGACTCTATTATAGGTCTTATGATTAAAATACGTTTCATAAGTACCTAAAACTGTATTTATCTTAGACAAATCATCATATATATATTTAGGCTTAATATCTATTGTAGGAACTTTAACTTCATTGTAACAATCTATATTTTCAATTTTATTTATTATAATCTTTTTAAATTCATTTGTGTCTAACTTTACTCCAAACTGTTCTTGTCCATAAATCAAATTACAATTTTCTAATTTAATAGTTGCATTTACAGGTTCTTTTTTTATATCTTCTTGTATATAATTAATATATTTATTTACTTTATCTTCATCATAGGTTTTCTCTATATCAACTATAATAGGTTCTCTATATTTTAAATTTATTTTTGTCCTTATATTAGAAATTATATTTTGATTTCTACCTATCTTGTATGATTCTTCTACACTTTCTTTTATTTTATAAACCACACCAATATCTCTTATGTCTAAATTATAAATTTTATTATTGCATAAAAATTTAATTTTACTATTATTATTTACAAATTCTTCGACTTTAATTTTCGCTTCATTTTTAGTTAAATCAGATACATCAATATTTTCTATTGAGATATTTTTATATATTTTGCCTTCTTTAGTATTAGCTTGTACTATATTTACATTTCCTAAAAAAAAGATTCCTACTGACAATGCTATCGATATTAACTTAAGTCGTCTCACTTTTGTCATTCCCTTCTTTATAGTAACTACAATCATTTTTTATAGGGCACATGCTACATTTTGGCTTTCTAGCTTTACACATCCTCCTTCCATGAAAAATTAGGAGATGGTGAGAATGAGACCATCTATTTTTAGGTATAGCTTCCATTAGTGCAAATTCTGTTTTTTCTGGAGTCTGCGTATGAACTATTCCAATTCTATTAGCAACTCTAAATACATGGGTGTCAACTGCCATAGCCTCTTGATTAAATGCATTGCTCAATACTACATTTGCTGTTTTCCTACCAACTCCAGGTAATTTAGTTAATTCTTCTAGTGTATTTGGTACTTTTCCTTTATAAATTTCGCACAGCATTCCTGAAGTTACTTTTATATTTTCAGCTTTACTTTTATATAGCCCACAACTTTTTATTTCTTCACTAATCTCTTCTATACTTAATTTTGAGAAAGCTTGAGGTGTATTATACTTTTTAAATAATACTTCTGTAACTTTATTTACTCTAACATCTGTACACTGTGCAGACAATATTGTAGCTATCAAAAGTTCAAATGGAGTCGTATAATTTAGCTCACATTGCGCATCTGGATAAGTATCCTCTAATACATCTAATATTTTGTTAATATTCTTCATGATAATATCCCCCTTTTAATTTATCTTATTACTATATTATCTATCATATTCAATAATATATAACAAACTATTCTTATCATAATTATGTAAGTTTTTCTTATTTAACCTTCTTAGATAAAATTTACATAAAATTTTGTTATTAATTTATTTTCATATAAAAAGAAAGCAAAAAACTATATTGTTCTTGCTTTCTTTTTATATTTTACCCATTAAATTATCCACTAAAACTATTATTTTAACTCTCTTTGCATTTTACTAAATTCATATAATCTTTCGACTGTTACTTTTTTAATTTCCTCAAATTTCATATCCATTAAAATTTCAAGTGCCTCTTCTATTCTTTCAACTGTATAAATTTTAAATTCACCATTTTTAATTGCTTCATTTACTTCATCTGATAAAACTAAATTTCTACTATTATTTTTAGGTATTATGACTCCTTGGTTACCACTTAGCCCCTTTATCTTGCATGCTGAGTAAAATCCTTCTACTTTTTCAGTTATACCTCCAACAACTTGTATTTCTCCTTTTTGATTCATCGAGCCTGTTACAGCTATATCCTGTTTCAAAGGTATTTTACTTAGTGATGATATTAATGCATATAGTTCAGCTCCAGTTGCGCTATCTCCATCTATTCCTCCATAATTTTGTTCAAAGCAAATATATGCATTTAGAGATAGAGGAAATTCCTGTGCAAACTTTTCTGCTATATATCCACCTAAGATTAATACTCCTTTATTGTGTATAGGGCCACTCATATTTACTTCTCTTTCTATATTAACTATACCCTTATTACCTGGACTTGTAGTTACCGTTATTCTTGATGGTCTACCAAATGAATATTCTCCCATATTTAATACAGATAATCCATTTATAACTCCTACTCTTTTTCCCTGAATTTCAATTAGAGTGAATCCCTTTTCTAATGACTCATCCATCTTATGTTCTATTCTACTTAATCTTTTTCTTCTTTCATTTACTGCTTTTTTAATATCTTCTTTATCAATATATTCAACATCCCTAATTGTTGCATATGCATCTCCTTCTACAACTATTTCTAAAATTTTATTAAATTGGGTAGAAAGTTTATAATTATCTCCAGCTATTTTAGTACTAAATTTAATAACTTCTTCAACAGCGGCATAGGTAAAATGCTTAAGATTATTTTTATTACATTGTAATGCTATAAATCTAGCTATTCCATCTTCATTTGTTTCATTCTTATCCATCTCATCATCAAAATCAACAAATATTTTGAAGTATTTGCTAAAGTCAGGATCGTAGTTATATAATAAATTATACATATAGTTATTACCTATCAATATTACCTTTGTATCTATTGGGATACTTTCTGGTTTTATAGACGTCTGAGTATCTACCCCTATCTTTCTAGACTGTATTGTTCTCTTTAACATATCCCACGATAATCCATATTTTAATAATTGGTCTACATATAAAACTAAATATCCTCCATTTGCCTTATGAACCGCACCTGGAATAAGTTTAGTAAAGTCTGTCTTTACATTACCATTATAGTAATCATATTCTGCCTTACCAAATAAATTTGTTGGGCTTGGATTCATTTCAACAATTATAGGTGCTGATGAATTATCTTTATCTGTACCATTATCAACAAATAAATTTACTTTATATTTTAAGAAATGATCTTTATCATACTTATCTTTTAATTCCTCTTCATCCATATAAAATAAATAAACATACTCTAATATATCCTTTCTCATGTTTGATAAGTATGTTTTTACCTTGTCATATTCCTTATATTTTTCAGCTAAAGTTTGTATGTGCGGATCAATTACAAACTTAGCTACTTCTTCTTCTAAATCTAGTAATGCTTCCTTTGCTTCATCTTCTAAATCTCTTATTTTATATACTACTTGAATTGCCATATTCTCTAAATCTCTTTTTACTTTATAGAATTCATCATCAACTTCATCTTCATCTTTACTTTCGTCCTTTTTTTCCTCTATAGGTACAAATACCATCCCTACTTTACTATTTTTTAATTTAAATCCTTTTTCTTCTCCATATTTTTTAATTTTTTTCAATAAAATATCTTTTTCTATTTCATATTCCTCAATAAGTTGGTTTTTACCTATTTCAAAATCTTCACTTTCAAATGTATCCTTTAACTCATCCAAAAGTGTTTCTATAAGTTTTTCAATATCCTTTTTAAATCCCTTTCCTATTCCTTTTTCTAATCCAATAGCAACAGGCTCTCTAGGTTGTTCAAAGTTATATACATAACACCAATCCTTATGTATACTCTTTTCAGATGCATATTTCTTCAAGGCTTTAATCGCATATGTCGTTTTACCTGTTCCTGATTCTCCTGCTAAGTATATGTTATATGCAGGATTATCAATTTTCAATCCTATCTCCATAGCCTCAATTGCTCTTTTTTGACCTAATATACTTTCTAGAGGTTCTATTTCAGATGTGTTATTATATCTTAACATAAACTCCCCCCATTACTTTCATTTTATATATTCTATGTATAATAGCTTGTATATGTTGATTTAATTTTGAAATTCATACAAATAAAAAGAAGTCTTTGACTTATTCGCCATCAGACTCCTTATTTAACAATTCCATGTTTCTTTTTATTATATTTTTACCTCTCCAACTAAAAGCTCTATCTCCATATCTTCTTTTAAATTCTTTGTTTGATATATCACTAATCTCATTATAGTCTAATCTATTTATTATATTTTCCATAAATTCTTGTATATTAGTCTTTAAAATATGTCTATTATGAGGACATATATCTTGGCATATATCACATCCAAACACTTTATCACCACTTTTTAATATTTTTAATTCTTCTTCTGATAGTTCCTCTTTTTTTTGAGTTAAATATGATAAACACCTTTTGGGGTTCATTTCAAAACTTCCTAAAAGAGCATTTCCCGGACAATATTCTACACACTTTCCACATTTTATACATGTTTTTGGTAAAGGTTCGTCAGAATGAAACTCGTAATTATTTATAATATAACCTATAAATACATACGAACCATATTCATCTGTTATTATGTTGTTATTTATCCCAAAATATCCTATCCCTGATAAATATGCTAGGTGTCTATCTACTAGAGGTCCATTATCAACAAATATTTTATATTCAAATCCATTTATTTCTGTAACTAAATAATTACAGATTGTTTGTAAGATATCTTTTGCTACTATATGGTAGTCTTTACCATAACAATACTTTGATAAATTTGAATTTTCTTTTTCTCCTATATAATACGGAAACGCACAAACTATTATAGATTTTGCATCTTCCATTATATGCTTTGCATTTATTCTATTTTCTAGTATTTGTTCCTCCATTCCCGTTACATGTCCATTTAACAGTCTATGCTTTATTATTTTTTCTAGCGTATTATATGGTCCAACACCTGCTATTCCTACACATTTCAATCCTATCGATTTACAAAATTCTTTTAATTTATTCTTATTCATAAAATATCCTTTCATTAATTCTTTATTAGTTTTATAATAACTAAAGTGTAAGGATGGTGATAATTTGGTTAAGTTAACAATCCCAGGTAGACCTATAAGTAAATCTAACTTCAAGCTTCACAATGTTCATGGTCAAGCATGGATGCCATCAACAGGTAAACATTCTAAATATCTAGCTTATGAAAATATGATTGCAGGTTTCATAAATCAACAATATCAAGGAGATATTATTGTCGAAGATTTAATCATGGTACTAAAGTTATATTTCCCTGATAAACGTATGGGTGATTTACATAACTACCCTAAAAGTATATGTGATGGTATTGAGAAAAGTGGTATTATCAAAAATGATAAACAACTTAAACCTGTTTTATTATTCGATTTTATAGATAAAGAAAATCCACGTGTAGAAATAGAACTTTATCCAATTTCACAGTATGATGTATCTTATAATATATCTTTAAAAAAGTAAAATCTTGATGATTAAAGTTTAATATTATCTACATATGAAGAGAACTTAATTTTCACTATATAATAATCATTCTATAGTAACTTAAGTTCTTTTTATTATTCTCTATTTTAAATTTTATAATTCTATACTAATCAATTTTTGATAATACGTCTTTTAATATCTCTCTAATTGGAAGTTTATATAGGCATTATCCTTTATCCTTCGCTATTCAATATTTCTCTTATCATTTTTATTTCTCTCTTATGTCCTTCATCTTCAAGTGGTGTTTCTAAGAAAAATGGAAGGTGGTTTAGACTTGGATGTGTCATAAAATTAATTATTGCCTCTAATCCTATTTTACCTTCTCCTATTACAGAATGTCTATCTTTTTTATCTCCAAAAGCCATCATACTATCATTAAGATGGATCGCCTTTAGTTTATCTAATCCAATAATTTCATCAAATTCTTCTAAAACCCCATCTAAATTATTTACTATATCATATCCAGCTGAAAAAATGTGGCAAGTATCTAAGCATACTCCTATTCTCTCACTATGTTGTACATTATCCATTATTCGTTTTAGATGCTCAAAATCAAATCCTATTTCTGTTCCTTTTCCAGACATAGTTTCAAGAAGTAGCGTTATATTTTCATCCCCTTTTATAGCTTCATTAAGAGCTGTACTAATTCTCTCTATTCCAAAGTCAATTCCTCCACCCACATGACTTCCTGGATGAAAACACATATATTCAATCCCTAAAAAATCCATTCTTTCTATATCTTCCTTTATTATCTTTCTTGCAAATTCATAAACATCATCTTTTGCTCCTCCTAAATTCATAGTATAAGGCGCATGAGCTAATAAAGCTCCAAAGTTATTTTCTTTTCTTATTTTTTGAAATTTTTCTATATCTTTTTCAACAAATTCTTTAGAATTTCCTCCTCTTGGGTTCCTACTAAAAAATTGAAATGTATTTGCTCCTATTTCTACAGCAGTCTCAGCTGCCTTTGCATATCCTTTAGCTATAGAAATATGTGGTCCTATTATAAGCATCTCTTATCCTCCCTGTGTCTTTTATATTAAATGATAATCTCTATAGCTTAATTATACCCAAAAAAATAAATATCAACAAATGTTGATACTTATTATATGTTTAAAGCTTCTTTTTGTAACATTGGTATAGTTAATAGAACTATCTCATATTTTTCATCTACTTCACCATTTTGTCTCGATTTTAAAATTTCCCCTATTTTTGATTTCATAGTATCATTTAACTCTTTAATTTCGTCCATAGTTAAAGAGACTTGATGATAATCAATAACACTTTCTTCTGACAGTCTTTCTTCTTCTGCTGCATGATAAAACAGTTCGCTCATGTTTTCGAATTTAGATATGCATACTACATCTTCTTCTTGTTCAGTATTTAAAGAAAAATCAAGTACATTCTTTCCTATTACTATGTTTTTTGCTTTTGGGTAGTAATACTTCTCTACTATTCCTGACTTTATTTTTTCTTCTACTAATTCTAAAATTCCTACCTTATAAAGTGTTTTTATATGATAGTTAATTTTAGCATGAGGCTCATCTAACAATTGCGATAATTGTTTAGCTGACAATGGCGATTTATCAAATGTTTTTAAAATATCGATTCTTCTAGGATGTGCAATAGCTTTTATACATTCTAAATCTCTCAACACAAGTACCTGTTTCATTCCCCCACCCCTATAAAAAATTATTTCATTGTAGTTTAATTATATATTAACCATTCATAGTTGTCAAAAAATTCTATAATTTAGAATATATTTAAATCTAGCTCATGTGATAAGTCTTCTAACATTTTTACACCTGCAATACTATTTCCCTTTTTATCTAAAGCTGGTCCATAAACTCCTATACCCATCCTATTTGGAACTGATGCCATTATCCCACCACCAACTCCTGATTTAGCAGGTATTCCAACCTTTATAGCAAATTCTCCGGATGCATCATACATGCCGCATGTAATCATAAAAGTCTTTACCATTCTAGATACTCTTTCACTTATTACTCTTTCACCATTCTCTATATCAATTCCATAAGATGCAAGATTCATACCTATTCTTGCTAAATCGACTGCATCTATCTCTATAGAACACTGCTTAAAATATAAATCTAATACATCTTCTACATTACCTGTAATAAATCCATCATTCTTAAGGAGATATGCCATAGCTCTGTTTCTATCTCCACTCATCTTCTCTGATTCATACACATCATAATTAATTCCTATATTATCATTTTTAGTCAATCGTCTAAAAAACTTTAACATTCTCTCTTCTTTTTCTTGAGGACTAGCTCCTTTTATTAATGATGTTGTTACTATAGCCCCAGCATTTATCATAGGATTACATGGTTTCTTTGTATCATTTGTCTCTAGCTTCATTATAGAGTTAAATGGATCTCCACTTGGTTCCATTCCAACTTTTGAAAAAACATATTTCCATTCATTATCCATTAGAGCCATCGCAAGTACTATAGGTTTTGAAATACTTTGTATTGTAAATTTAGTATCACAATCTCCCATTTTATATAAGTTGTTATCTTTATCTATTATACATATTCCTAAATCATCTCTTCGCGCATTTTTTAATTCTGGTATATAACTGGCTACTTGCCCATAATTTATATATTTTCTATTTATGTCTAATACCTCTTTGAGTATCTTTTCCATATGTACCCCCTTATTTAGTTATATTTCTAATCATATACTAATTACATAATACATAAAGTCCTGACATTCTGTCAATATCAGGACTTTTCTATATACTTAATCTACTATTTTACTGCCACCTATAAATTCTCTTAATATTGATGTAGAAGGTATGTCTGATGTGTCCTTTAATTCAGTAAAATACTGAAGAAATTTTAGAAGCCTATTTGCTTCTATATATGTTGGATTTTCTATTCCGATTTCTTCTAACAATGGTTTTGCATATTGTTTTAAAACTGATAATTCATATACACAGGCTGAATTAAATATTACATCCGCTTCTTCTTGATAAGGGAATATATTCTTCTTTTCTCCACGTCTTACGGATTCCCATTGCATTATTGTCTTTTCTGCACTATAGCCTCTAAAGTTATAGTCTCTAACCATTCTTCTTATTAGCCTTAAATCAGTCGTTGGTATTCTATTATGATCATCTAAATTTATTTGAGTAAGAGCACTTATATATATCTTAAATTTATCTTTATCAGGTATAGATGCTGTTAAAATTGGATTTAATCCATGTATACCTTCTAATATTATAGGTTGATTTTCTTGTATTTTTAATTTTCTACCTGTTTCTTCTCTTATTCCTAATTTAAAGTTAAACTTTGGTAAACTTATTTCTTTTCCATCTAATAAATTTTTTAAATCTTTATTAAATCTATCTAGATCTATAGCATATATAGATTCAAAGTCAAAATTTCCAAATTCGTCTAAAGGAGTATCGTCTCTATTAACAAAATAATCATCTAAAGATATAGATACTGGGTTTAAATTATTAACTCTAAGATGTATAGATAACCTATGAGCAAAGCTAGTTTTCCCTGACGAAGATGGCGCAGCAATTAGTATTACTCTTTTTTCTTTTTCTTTTATTT
>NZ_JBXKIW010000094.1:0-9358 GCF_056995035.1 Romboutsia sp.
ATGTGGTTATAATAGCAAAGAGGATACACCTGTTCCCATTCCGAACACAGAAGTTAAGCTCTTTAGCGCTGATGGTACTTGGTGGGCAACTGCCTGGGAGAGTAAGACGTAGCCACGTAATTTTTTTTTATTGTGAATAAAGAGGGGTATAGATATTATTGCTTAAATAATATCTATACCCTTATTTCGTGCGCAATAAAAATAAAAGTGTAGTGAAACGACAATTTTAAAGCGTATAAGTTCTGATTAGATATATTGAATAAAATTAATTTTATAAAATATGATTATTAAACTCCTTTTATGGAAAAATAATAGTTAGAAACTCTTAACTACTTACATAAAAGGAGAAAAATTATGGCAAAAATAATGAAAACAATTGATGGAAATACAGCTGCAGCACATGTTGCATATGCATTTACTGATGTTGCAGCAATATTTCCAATAACACCATCAACAAATATGGCAGAATCAGTAGATGAATGGGCTGCTCAAGGATTAAAGAATATCTTCAATCAAAAAGTAAATGTAGTAGAGATGCAATCTGAAGCAGGAGCAGCGGGTGCATTCCATGGATCACTTCAAGCAGGAGCGCTTACAACTACATTTACAGCGTCACAAGGATTACTTCTTATGATACCGAACATGTATAAAGTAGCAGGTGAATTATTGCCAGGGGTATTCCATGTAAGTGCGCGTGCACTAGCAGCACAAGCTTTATCAATATTTGGAGATCATCAAGATGTTATGGCTGCACGTCAAACTGGATGTGTGATGTTAGCATCTGGTTCAGTACAAGAAGTAGCAGATTTAGCGCCAGTAGCACATTTAGCATCAATTAAAGGAAGATTACCCTTTGTGCATTTCTTTGATGGTTTTAGAACTTCTCATGAAATACAAAAAGTAGAAGTACTTGAATATGATGATTACGCTAAATTAATAGACTATAAAGCATTACAAGAGTTTAGAGATAGAGCATTATCACCAGAGCACCCTGTTACTCGTGGTACTGCTCAAAATCCAGACATATATTTTCAAACAAGAGAAGCCAGTAATAAATACTATGAAGCAATAGTGCCAATAGTAGAAGATTATATAAAACAAATGAATGACCTTACAGGAAGAAATTATGGATTATTCAATTACTATGGATCACAAGATGCTAAAGAAATATTAATTGCAATAGGGTCAGTAACTGAAGCTATTGAAGAAACTATAGATGAATTGAATTCTAAAGGTGCAAACTATGGATTAGTAAAAGTACATTTATATAGACCATTCTCTATAAAACATTTCTTAGATGTAGTACCTAAGAGTGTAGAGAGAATATGCGTGCTGGATAGAACAAAAGAACCAGGAGCAATTGGTGAACCTTTATATCTAGATGTACGTTCACTATATTATAATAAAGAAAATGCTCCGATGATAATTGGTGGTAGATACGGCCTTGGTTCAAAGGATGTAACACCATCAGATATAAAAGCTATATTTGATAACTTATCAAGTTCAAATCCTAAGGATCAATTTACAGTAGGTATAGTTGATGATGTAACTAACACATCTATAGAAGTTAAAGATGAATTCAAGTTAAGTAATAAAGGTACTATAAACTGTAAATTCTGGGGATTAGGCTCAGATGGTACAGTTGGAGCTAACAAACAAGCTATAAAGATAATCGGTGATAATACTAAAAAATATGCTCAAGCCTATTTTGATTATGATTCTAAAAAATCTGGTGGTATAACAATGTCTCACTTAAGATTTGGAGATTCTCCGATAAGATCAACTTATTTAATAGATAATGCAGATTATATAGCTTGTCATAATCAATCATATGTAAATCAATATGACTTATTAAGAGGACTTAAAGAGGGCGGAACATTTGTATTAAATACAATATGGGATGAAAAAGAATTAGATGAATATTTACCAGCTAAAATGAAAAACTTTATAGCACAAAATAATGTAAACTTCTACACTGTAAATGCAACTAAGATAGCACAGGGAATAGGTCTTGGAAATAGAATAAACATGATAATGCAATCAGCATTCTTTAAGCTAGCAAATATAATACCTGAAGATGAAGCAACTGAATATTTAAAAGCATCAATAAGCAAATCTTATGGTAAAAAAGGTGAAAAAATTGTTAACATGAACTATGAGGCAGTAGAACAAGGTAAAAATGCTTTAGTTAAAGTAAATGTGCCAGCATCTTGGGAAACTGTAACAGATAACAACCTAGATAATGATAAAGAACCTGATTTTATAAAAAATATATTAAGACCAATAAATGCTCAAGAAGGAGATAGCTTACCAGTAAGTGCATTTAATGGAATTGAAGATGGTACATTCCCTAATGGAACAGCAGCTTATGAAAAACGTGGTATTGCTATAAATGTACCAGAATGGATAACTGATAACTGTATTCAATGTAATCAATGTGCATACATCTGCCCTCATGCAACAATTAGACCATTCTTATTAAATGAAGAAGAAGTTAAAAATGTACCAGAAGATTTTGAGACTAAAAAAGCTACAGGTAAAGGTTTTGAGGGGTTACAATATAGAATGCAAGTAGATCCTATGGATTGTACAGGCTGCGGAAACTGTGCAGATATATGTCCAGCGAAACAAAAAGCTTTAGTTATGAAGCCACTTGAAACCCAAACAGAAAGAGAAATCCCAAACTGGGAATATGCAGTTTCTAAAGTTTCATATAAAGGTGGCTTAGTAGCAGGAAAAACTGTTAAGGATTCACAATTTAAGACTCCTTTAATGGAATTCTCAGGAGCTTGTGCAGGATGTGGAGAAACAGCTTATATAAAATTAGTTACTCAATTATATGGGGATAGAATGATGATAGCAAATGCTACAGGATGTTCATCTATATGGGGAGGATCAGCTCCAACAACTCCATATACTATCAATCATGAAGGTAAGGGTCCATCTTGGGCAAATTCATTATTTGAGGATAATGCAGAGTTTGGATATGGTATGTACCTAGCAGTTAAACAAATGAGAGCTAAACTACATGATACAATGAATGAATTAGTAGTAATTGAAGATTGTGTAGATTGTAAAGATATATTTAAAAATTGGATAGATAGTATGAATAATGGAGAAACATCTAAAGAAGCAAGCAAGGAAGTGTTAGAAGTTATAGAAAGAAAATCATTTAGTGGAAGAGCAAAAGAATTAGTAGAGGAAATAAAAGCTAGAAAAGATTACTTAGTTAAGAGATCACAATGGATATTAGGTGGAGATGGTTGGGCATATGACATTGGATATGGTGGACTTGACCATGTACTTGCATCTGGTGAAAATGTAAATGTATTAGTATTTGATACAGAGATATATTCAAATACTGGAGGTCAAGCATCAAAATCAACTCCAGTAGCAGCAATGGCTAAATTTGCAGCAGCAGGTAAGAGATCTAAAAAGAAAGACTTAGGTATGATGGCAATGAGTTATGGAAATGTATATGTAGCTCAAGTTGCAATGGGTGCAGACAAAAATCAATTATTAAAGGCTATAATAGAAGCTGAAAATTATGATGGACCATCGTTAATAATAGCGTATGCACCATGCATAAGCCATGGATTAAAAGAAGGCATGGGAAGAAGTGTAGCTAATGAAGCACAAGCAGTAGCATGTGGATACTGGCATTTATATAGACATAATCCACAATTAAAAACAGAAGGAAAAAATCCATTTATACTAGATTCAAAAGATCCAACAGCGAGCTTTAGAGACTTTATAATGGGACAAGTAAGATATGCTGCAGTAGCTAAACAATTCCCTGATGTAGCAGAGGAATTATTCAGTATGACAGAGGAAAATGCAAAAGAAAGATATGAATCTTACAAAAAATTAGCTCAATAAATATAATTGTGAAAGGCGTGTACTTAAATTTAAGTTCACGCCTTTTATAATAAGGAATATTGTATATTAATATAGACTTGTATAATGAAAAATATAACAAATATATGTAAGAATTAAAGATTTTATAAATTCAATGAATTCACCCATAACTTGTATAACTAATTTATTTAATAGCTCATGTGATTCATATATGACATAAAACAACTAATTTTTTATTTTATCATAGTGAAAATAATGGTATTATTATTTATGATAATTGAATCTAGATATTATGAAAATAATTTGTAAGGTAAAAATAAATAGTATACATATTAAAAAGAAAGGATTTTTTATGTCTAAAGTAACTAAGAAAACTGCTATTATTCTAATGATTATAATATTAGCATCTAAGATAACAGGATTTTTAAGAGATATAGTATTAGCACAAGCTTTTGGAGCAGGAGATGTAACGGATGCATATCTTACAGCATTAAATATACCTGTTGTATTATTTGATGGAATAAGTGCATCTCTTGGAACAACATTTATACCAATGTTTTTCAGTATAAAAGAGAATAAAGGAAATAAAGAAGTATATAGGTTTACAAGTAATATAATAAATATAATATTAGTAATAAGTATAATATTTATTGTTATAGGTATGATATTCACACCGTATATAGTAAAAATATTTGCAATGGGATTTGAAGGAAAAGTACTAGAACTTACAGTAGGATATTCTAGAATTTTATTATTCTCCATGATTTTTATAGCTACAAATGGTTTAATATCATCATTTTTAGTGGCATCTGGAAATGTATATATATCTGGACTTGTAAGTATACCATTTAACATATTTGTTATAGTAGCAATATTTTTAGGTTCTATGACAAATTCATATGTAATGATATATGGAACTTTATTTGCATATGTAGCACAACTTTTATTTCAGATACCATTCTTATTTAAAAAAGGATATAAACACAAACTTATATTGGATTTGCAAGATGAAAATATAAGACAAATATTATATCTTGTATTGCCTGTATTTTTTGGTTCTTATGTAAATCAAATAAATACAGTAGTAAATAGAACACTAGCATCTACTTTAGAAGCTGGTAGTATTACAGCCCTAAATTATGCAAATAAACTAAATATGTTTGCAGTAGGAATTATCGTTATATCTTTGTCAACAATAATGTATCCAATACTTTCAAAACTAGCTAGTGAAGATAATATAAAAGCTTTTAAGTACAATATATCTAAGTCTATAAATATAATAATAATATCTATGGTTCCAATTATGGTAATGATTATGGATTTATCAAAACCTATAGTTCAAATATTATTTGAGGAAGGTTCTTTTGATTCAAGAGCGACATATTTAACATCAACAGCTCTATTTTATTATTCAATAGGAATAGTAGCATATGGGTTAAGAGATATGCTATCAAAGGCATTTTACTCACTGCAAGATACAAAAACACCAGTAAAAAATGCTACAATAGCAGTAATTATAAATGTAATACTTTCTATAGTTTTAGTAAAGTACATGGGAATTGGAGGGCTTGCATTAGCAGGGTCTATATCTGCTATAATTACTACAATTTTACTATTTATATCTTTAAGAAAGAAAATAGGAAAAATAGGGTTCAAAAATATCTTTATTACTTTTATAAAAGTTTTTGTATCATCTATAATAATGGGAGTTATAATGAAAATTGTATACAATGAAATATTTGGGTTTGGAGTAAGTATACTAGGAGAAAGTAGAAAGCTCATGGGGTTAAGCGCTATGATATGTGTTATACTAGGATTAATTATATATATACTATTAACAATGATATTTAATATTAAAGAAGCTAAGGAAATTGTAAACTTAGTGAAAAATAAAATCATAAATAGTAATAAAAAAGTATAAGTGATAAAGTAGCTAAAGTAATTGAAAGAATAATATAGAAAAATTAGTATTAAGAGAAGTAGAGTAAACTACTTAACTAATAGGTATATAATATTAATCTGATTAATTAAGTGGCTTTTAAAATTTAGGTATATCAAAAAAAATCATAATATAGTATGATTTTTATTGATATGCATAAATTTATTGCTTAAATAAGGGGAAAAGAATGAAAAAAATAAATATATTGAAGATTTTGAGTGTTATTGTTTTAGGATTTATAGTATTTAATACAAATATTTGGACTTCATATGCATCAAATATTAATTTTAGAAATATTAAAAATGAAGATGGATTATCCCAATCTACAGTAGAGACGATGATTCAAGATAGAAAAGGGTATATATGGATTGGTACAAATGATGGTTTGAACAAGTATAATGGTTATGATTTTAAAGTTTATAGACATAATGAAAGAAATATAAATAGCATAGCTAATAACTACATAGTAGATTTACAAGAAGATAAATTGGGAAATATATGGGTAGGAACTGCTGATGGGTTAAGTAAAATAAATACTGAAAATAATGAAATAACTAACTATTTTTCATCAGAGAAAAAAGGAAATTTATCGCATAATAATATTGGCGATATTCTAGTAACAAAAGATAATAAAGTAATGGTAGGAACATCTAATGGTCTTAATTTGTATGATGAAGTTAATGATAAATTTATACATATATTTTCTAGAGATAATGATTTAAGTAACCAACTTATACATACACTAGAACAAGATAGCAATGGAGATATATGGGTGGCTACTAAATTAGGATTGAATAAAATAGATATAAATGAAAATAAAGTATATAAATTTTATAGCAATAATGAAGATGGAAATACAATAAGTGAAAATGATATATATGGTCTTCATTATGATGACAATGGGTATATATGGGCAGGTACATTCGAACAAGGTTTAAATAGAATCGATATAAGTACTAATAAAGTAACAAGATTTAAATATGATCAAAATAATGAAAAATCAATACCGTCTAATTATATAAGAGATATATTTAAAGATAGTAATGAAACGATGTGGATTGCAACAGACAAAGGATTAGCAAAATTTAATGAAAAAGATGAAACATTTACTTCATATAAAAGTAATACGTATGATAGAAATAGCTTAATTGATGATGATGTTTACACAATTATAGAAGATAAGAGTGGTTTGATTTGGGTAGGGACTTATTTAGGAATAAGTATATTTGATCCTAATAACAATATTAAGCATTATAAAAAAAATCCATTTGATAATAATTCATTAAGTGAAAATGCTATTCATGGAATATATGAAGATGAGGATGGACTATTGTGGATAGGAACTAACTCAAAAGGTGTAAATATTTTTAATAGAGAAACTAATGAAATATCTCATTTAAATAGAGAAACAACAAATCATTTATTTAGTAACGATTGTATAAATGATATAATTGGTAAAGGTAATGAAATATATGTAGCTACAAATAATGGTGTCAATAAAATTAACAAAAAAGAAAAGACAATAACCGTATATAACAAGGATGATGGAGTTTGTGAAGATAATATAAGATCATTATTTTTAGATAGTAAGGGATATCTTTGGATAGGAACATCTAATGGAGTGAGTATACTAAATACGAAGACAGATGAAATAGAAGATATCACAGATAAAATAAAGGATTTTGAAATAGAAACATTATATGCAAAAGTTATATATGAAGATAGCGAAGGGATATATTGGATAGGATGTTTTGTAGATGGAGGTCTAATAAGAGTAGATCCTGATAATAAGAGTATAAAAAAATATGAAAATAAAGAAAATGATAAAACAACAATAAGTTCAGATACTATAAGATCTATATCTGAAGATAATAATGGAAACCTATGGATAGGAACTAGTTATGGATTAAATAAATTTGATAAAAAGTCAGAAACATTTACACGATATACCACATTAGATGGACTAGCTAATAATACAGTATATGGTATATTGATGGATGAAAGTAATAACTTATGGCTTAGTACTAATAAGGGAATTTCAAAGTTTGATGTTAAAAATAATGCTTTTGAAAATTTCAGTGTAACAGATGGATTACAAGCTAATGAATTTAATGGAAATGCAGCTTACAAAAATGATAAAGGTGAATTTATCTTTGGAGGGATAAATGGATTAAATATATTTAATCCATCTCAAGTAGGCAAAAAAAAATATACGCCCAATGTTGTATTTGATGATTTTGAAGTAAATGGGAGACATTATAATAATATAGATGGAATGAAATTTAAGCATAATGAGAACTTTCTTAATATAAATGTGTTTTTCCCAGACTATAGCAATATTGAAAATGTTCAATATTATTATATTTTAGAAGGTACAAGTGAACATTGGCGAGAAGTAGAGTCAAATGATATAAATTACAGTAACTTATCACCGGGAAAATATACTCTAAAAATAAAGGCTAGAAGTTACAATGGTAGCATCACAGATGAGAATAAAGTAACTTTTACTATAGACCCTCCATTTTATAAAAGTAGTATAGCATTCTTTATATACTTTTTAATAGTAATACTAGTAACATATTCATATATTAATAGAATGAAATATTTAGATAAATTAATTCACAAAAGAACAGAACAATTAAGTCATGAAATGGAAATAAATAATGAATTATTAAATAAAGTAATTGAATTAGAAAGAAATAAGAATAGTTACTTTATTAATCTATCTCATGAGCTTAGGACACCACTAAATGTAATTTATACTACTGAACAGCTAATAACAGAGTTAAATAAATCAGATGATGGAATAGAAAAAGAAAAATTAACTCAATATATGATTGTGATGAAAAGAAATACTAAAAGGCTATTACGTTTAATAAATAACTTAATAGATACTGCTAAAATAGATCATGGAAAATATAAAGTGAATTTAAAAGAAAGTGATATTGTATATATAGTTGAAGAAGCTACATTATCATTAAAAGAGTATGTAGAAAGTAAGGGAATTGAATTAATAATTGATCCTGAAATTGAAGAAAAGATTATTATGTGTGATGCCTATGAAATAGAAAGGTGTATAGTTAACTTAGTTGGAAATGCTACAAAATTTACTCCAAGTGGGGGAAAAATAGAAGTATGTATAAAAGAGTTAAATGATAAAGTTATGATATCTGTACAAGATAATGGTGTTGGTATGGATCCTAAGTATCATGATTTAATATTTGATAGATTTAATCAAATAGTAGATGTACATTCAGAAGTTAAAGGTGGGAGTGGATTAGGTTTAACAATAACCAAGCATATAATAGACCTTCATAATGGAGAGATATATGTTGAAAGTGAATTAAATAAGGGATGTAAATTCATTATAATTTTATAGTACTATATAAAAATGCACTCAATAAATAGTATAATCCCCTTATAGTAGACACATAAAAAAAAGCATCGTATAATGATGCTGATTGTGACTAATATAAGGGGGTTTTTCTATGGATAAAAAATATAATAAATATGATAAAGAATTGAAACTTAAAGCTGTAGATATGTATTTAAATGAAGGTA
>NZ_JBXKIW010000095.1:0-18970 GCF_056995035.1 Romboutsia sp.
ATTCATCATTAATACTTTTTCAAATATTTCTTGATCTTCTACTGATTTTCCTGTTCCTAAGGCAACACAATCTAGTGGATTTTCAGCTATTTGTACTGGCATTCCTGTTTCTTGCTTAACTAATTTATCAAGCCCTCTAAGTAATGCTCCCCCTCCAGTTAACATTATTCCATTTTCCATTATATCTGATGCTAATTCTGGTGGTGTTTTTTCTAAAGTTGACTTTATTGCATCTATTATTGAGTTTATCGGTTCTTTTAAAGCATCTCTAACTTCTGCCGATCCTATTTCTACTGTCTTAGGTAATCCAGATATTAAGTCTCGCCCTCTTATTTGCATATTAGTCTCTTGATCATCTTTGAATGTTGATCCTATACTTATTTTAACGTCTTCAGCAGTTCTTTCACCTATCATTAAGTTATATTCTTTTTTTACATAACTTACTATAGATTCATCAAACTCATCTCCACCTAGTCTTATTGACTTAGCAGTTACTATACCTCCTAAAGATATTACAGCTATTTCTGTAGTACCTCCACCTATATCTACTACCATATTTCCTTCTGGCTCTTCAACTCTTAAACCCGCTCCTATAGCTGCAGCCATTGGTTCTTCTATAAGATATGCATCTCTCGCTCCAGCTTGTCTAGCAGCTTCTTCTATTGCTCTCTTTTCTACTTCTGTAACACCATAAGGCACACATATAGCTATTCTAGGGCTCACAACTCCTTTTTTAGCTGCTGCTTTTTGTATAAAGTAACTCAGCATAGATTGAGTAACATCAAAATCAGCTATAACTCCATCTTTCATAGGTCTTATAGCTACTATATTTCCAGGTGTTCTACCTATCATTCTCTTAGCTTCTTCACCTACTGCTAAAACTTCCTTGCTGTCATCTCTTATAGCAACAACAGATGGTTCTCTTACTACTATTCCTTGTCCTTTTATATATACTAATGTGTTTGCAGTTCCTAAGTCTATCCCCATATCTTTTGTCATTCTATTAAATCCAAACATAGACATAAGTCCTCTTTTTTCTTTTTTGTCTTTCTTTTCTTTAGCCATATTGCTACTCCTTCCTGCTCTACCAATTCAAATTATCATATTTTCCTTAAAACTAAAATATAATCCATCACCTATGATTATATGATCAATAACTTCTATTCCTATTAATTCTCCACATTTAATAAGTCTTGAAGTAACATTTTTATCTTCTTTTGATGGTTCTATTGTTCCCGATGGATGATTGTGCATTAAAATTATTTTATTTGTACTTCTTTTTATTGCTTCTCTGAAAACTTCTCTCGGATGGACTAATGATGAATTTAAAGTTCCTTTAAATACATCTATATCCGATATAATTTCATTTTTTGTATTTAAAAGAACTACCTTAAAAATCTCTTGTTTTTGATACCTTAAGCTGTCCATATAATATTTATATATGTCCCAAGGGTTTTTAACCTTATATTTATTAGGCTTAATACTTGCAACTCTAATCCCTAGTTCTAAGGCTGCTTTTATCTGAGTTGCTTTAGATAGTCCTACTCCATCTATTTCACATAGCTCTTCTATAGTCATATCTTGTAGACGTCTTAATCCTTGTATGTCCTTGTTTATAATATAATTAGCTAATTGAATAGCATTTTTACGTTTAGTGCCAGTTCTAAGAAGAATAGCTAATAACTCATCATTAGATAAACTCTTTTCCCCCTTAGCAAGCATCTTCTCTCTTGGTCTTTCTTCTAATGCCATTTCCTTTATTGTCATCTCTACATTAAAAGAATCGTTCAGCTAGATCACCCTCCATAAAAAAGATTTATACTAAAATGTTTTTTTAATAAATCACTTAGTCTTGATATAGGCAGTCCTACTATATTGAAGTAATCACCTTGTATTTCTTCAACTAATATAGCTCCATATCCCTGTATTCCATATGCTCCTGCCTTATCTAACGATTCATTAGTTTGTATATAATCTTTTATGTCCTCTTCAGATAAATCTTTGAATTTAACATTACTAACTACATAATCTATTACTTTTTTATTTACATTTAAATTTACTAAGCTAATACCAGTTATAACTTGATGTGTTTTTCCTGATAATTTCTTAATCATCGAAGTAGCATCCTCTTTGTCTTTTGGTTTACCTAGAATAATGTTGTCTAAAACAACAATAGTATCTGCTCCTATAACCAAATCATTTTCATTTTTAGATGCTATATCCATGCACTTTTCAAATGCAAGTCTCATTACCACTTGATATGGCAATTCCTGGTCTAATATAACCTCATCTATTGTGCTTTTTACTACATCAAATTTAACATTTGCATTTTCTAAAATTTCTTTTCTTCTAGGAGATGCTGATGCTAAGATTATATTCATTCTTTCACCTCATCTGGTCCTTAGAATTTGTACTTATTTAGTCTATCATTATATTGTATAAAATTCAACACAAATGTCGAATGATTTTATTACACTATTGTTATATCTCTATATTTATAGTTGTTAAATATCATTTCGATTTTTATGATATATATGTTCTAATTAAGTTTTCGCACTTTCACTATATCGCGACTTTGAAAATTGAACACTTTGGTTTCATTCAATTAATTTAGTCAATGTAAATTAGTTATTAAAATATATATAGTTTTGAATATCTTATTTACTTACCTTAGTACAAATTTTTAAATATAAAATCAACTTTAATTTTCGGCATATTTTTATTCTATATATTGATTAATTTGATACTTACTATTAATTATTTCAAAATAAAATAAAAGGTATGGAAACCCATACCTTTATCTTATCCATATTATATAGTTTTAATAGCCTTTTTAGGACATTTTTGCAAACATAAATGACATCCTACACATTTATTTAAATCTATTTTATGTTTTTCTTTCAATTCACCTTCTATAGCTTCAAACTTACATTGTTTTTTGCAAATTGTACATCCTATACACATTTCTTCATCTATAGTAACTTTTTTTCTATTATCTAAGTTACCTTTTATAACTTTTGTTGGACACTTTTCAACACACGCCATACATTCTACACACTTGTCATAATTTATTCTCGCTATTTTATTTTCAAATTCTATAGCTTCAAATTGACAAGCCTTAGCGCATAATCCACAGCCGATGCATCCTACACTACATTTTTCTTTTACTGTTTTGCCAAAGTCTTTACTGTTACACTCTACAACTACCTCTTGCTTAGCTGGTTTTTGAGATATTATTCCCTTTGGACAAACTTCTATACATTTTCCACACATTACACACTTTTCTTCATCTATTATAGCTAATCCATCAATTATAGAAATAGCTCCAAACTTACAATAATCTTTACAAGTTCCTAGACCCAAACATCCATATTTACAAGATTTAGCCCCTGAATTTAAAGTATTTGCTGATCTACAATCATGTATTCCTTCATACTCATATTTATTTTTAGCGCTTAAACAATTTCCTTTACATATTATTTTAGCTACTTTTTTTTCGCCTTCTTCTGCTCTAATCCCCATTACTTCACCTATTTGGTCTGCACAATCTGATCCTCCAACTGGACATGCATTTATAGGAGCATTTCCTTCTACTATAGCATTTGCAAGACCACCACATCCTGGGAATCCGCATCCACCACAGTTTGCACCTGGAAGTACTTGAAGTATTTTTTCTACTCTCTCATCTACTTCCACTGCAAATTTCTTAGATGCATATGCAAGAACTGCACCAAATATAAACCCTAAAGCTCCTAAAACTAAAACTGAATTAAGTATAGACATTATTTTCACCCCCTATTTTATAGTTTTATAAGTCCAGCAAATCCTAAGAATGCTATTGACATTAAACTTGCTGATATAAGCGTTATAGGGAATCCTTTGAAAGCTTCTGGTATATCCGCTAATTCTAATCTTTCTCTTATCCCTGCAAATAATACTATCGCTAACGTAAATCCTATACCTGCTCCAAATCCATTAACTAGCGTTTCTAATAAATTATATCCATTATTTACATTAACTAGTGCTATTCCTAGTACAGCACAGTTTGTAGTTATAAGAGGTAAGAAAACTCCTAGCGCTTGATATAAAGATGGACTCATTTTTTGTATTACCATTTCAACGAACTGAACTATAGATGCTATAACTAATATAAATGCTATAGTTTGTAAAAATTCATTCCCCGTTGCAACTAATAGCTTTTGTATAAAGTACGTAATTACAGAAGCTAATGTTAAAACAAATGTAACTGCTACTCCCATACCTACAGCTGTATCAACCTTTTTAGAAACTCCTAAAAAGGGACATATCCCTAAGAATTGAGATGTTATAACGTTGTTAACAAGAACAACACTTAAAAATAAAAGTACTAAATTCAATTACTTCACCCTCCTTATGCTTTCTTACTTGTTAACTTATTAAATCCTGCTAAAAGAAATCCTAATGTTAAAAACGCGCCTGGAGGTAATATAAATAATAACATTGGCTCAAATGATGATCCAAATAAACTTAATCCAAATAAACTACCATTTCCAAGTAATTCTCTTATTGCACCTAATATTGTAAGTGCCATACTAAATCCAAGCCCCATACCTAAACCATCTACTGCCGATTCTACTGGACTATTTTTAGATGCAAAACTTTCAGCACGTGCTAATATTATGCAGTTAACAACTATTAACGGTATGAACAATCCAAGAGCCGCATCAAGCGATGGTAGGTACGCTTTTAAAAGCATTCCTACTATAGTAACAAATGTAGCTATAACAACTACAAATGCAGGTATTCTTATTTTATCTGGTATTATTTTTCTCAATAACGATATAGCTACGTTAGAACAAAGTAAAACTGCCGTAGTTGAAAGACCCATTCCAAGACCATTAACCGCTGAAGTTGTAACAGCTAAAGTCGGGCACATCCCTATAATCTGTACGAATGTTGGATTTTCATCTATTAGCCCATTTTTAAATATTTTAGCTAATTTCATAATCTACCCTCCTATTTACTAAGGTTACTATTAAATACTTCTATTGCTGCGTTTACTCCTTTGGTAACAGCTGCTGATGTAATAGTTGCCCCTGATATTGCTTCTATTTGATCTTCTCCTGATGCTTTTCCTTTAATTACTTTAAGTTCTTTAGTTGGTTTTTGATTAAACTGATCCTTGAATTTAGGTTCTGCTGCTTTAGTTCCAAGCCCCGGAGTTTCAGTCATACTTCCTATGTTAATTCCTGTTATAACCCCATCCTTTGATACACCTACTATAAGTTCTATTTTACCTCCATATCCTTTTGGAAGTGTTTTCATAGTATATCCTACTAATTCTGGTCCATTTGTACCTTCATAAACTTCAGCTACTAAACCATCCATTCCTTCTAAATCAATATTTTCAAGTTGTTTAAATTCTTTCGCTTCTGGCAATACAACTTGTCTTGATTCATTATTAGCTTGTATATTTCTTTCTTTTATTATGGGAGCTGTTATTTGATTTGTAAGCCCTAGTGCTAAGGCTGCTACTGCACATATAGCAAATAAAACCGCACCTAATTTTGCCATATTCTTCATTACTTAGCCACCTCCCCAAAGACTCTATTTTTCACATATTTATCTATAAGTGGCGTCATAACATTAACTAATAAGATTGAGTATGATACTCCTTCTGGATATCCTCCATATAATCTTATAACTGTTGCTATTATCCCTGCTAATATTGCATATATAATTTGACCTTTTGTAGTCATAGGAGATGTTGTATAATCAGTTAACATAAAGAATGCTCCTATCATAAGCCCTCCTGCTACTAATTGATATATAGCAAAATTAAAGTTAAATCCACCAAGTATAAATGATAATATAAACACTGTACCTATATAAAATACTGGTATTACATAGTTAATTATCCCTTTATACATTAGATAAAGTCCACCAATTAAAATTAATATAGCTGATGTTTCACCTATGCATCCTCCAATATTCCCTATCATCATATCTGTAAGACTTATTCCGTTACTAGCAAGACCCGATATACCTTCTACTCCATTCTTTAAAAAACTTAATGGAGTTGCTGTTGTATATGCATCTATATTTCCAGAACTTACCCAGTTAACTCCAGTTTTAGTCCAAGCTGTCATTGCAACTGGGAAAGATGCTAATAAAAATGCTCTTGCTGCAAGAGCTGGGTTAACAAAATTATTACCAATTCCTCCAAAAACCATTTTCACTACTATTATCGCAAACACTGAACCCAGTATACACATCCACCATGGAAGTGATGCTGGAACATTGAATGCTAATAGTAATCCAGTTACTACTGCCGAAAAATCACCTATTGTACTTTCTTGTTTTGTTATTTTTTGATATAAAAATTCAGAACCTACTGCCCCAAGTATACAAAAGAATATTACATTTAATGCGCTTAATCTAAAAAAGTACAATGCTCCTAATGTAGCCGGAAGAAGCGCTATTATAACTTGCTTCATTATATAAGATGTATCTTCATTACTTCTCACATGAGGAGAAGATGATGCTATCAATTTACTACCCATTCTTATCCCTCCTAACTCTCCTTATTTATTAGCTGATTGTTTTCTTTTATTTGCTATTATTTCTCTTTTTGAATTTCTAATTGATTGAAGTAATGGTCTTCTTGCTGGACATACAAATGAGCAAGACCCACACTCTATACAGTCTAATGCCCTATGATTTTCGGCACTTTCAAAGTCATTTTTTAAAGAATATGCACTTATATACAATGGTTGTAAAAATGCAGGACATACACTTAAACACTTACCACATCTTAAACAATTTTGTGGTTTTGGAGTACGAGACTCTTCTTCATCTAAGCACAATATGCCTGATGTACCTTTATTAGTAGGTATGTCTATTGTATACTGTGCTATTCCCATCATAGGCCCACCCATTATAACTTTACCAACTTTTTTATCCTCTTTGAACCCGCCACACTGTTCTATAATTTCAGATACTAGAGTTCCTACTTTTGTTATTAAATTTTTAGGCTCTTTTATACAACTACCTGTTACAGTAGTAATTCTTTCAACTAATGGCATCCCTGTTTTTATAGTCTTTGCTACTTGAGCAGCTGTTCCAACATTGTTTACTACTGCACCTGCATCCATAGGTAGTCCACCTGATGGTACCTCTTTACCTGTACATGCATAGATAAGCTGTTTTTCTGCACCTTGTGGATACTTAATTTCAAGACTCACTACTTCTATATCAGGATAAGTTTCAGCTGCTTTTTTTATTGCTTCTAGTGCATCTGGCTTGTTAACTTCTATACCTATATATCCTTTAGATACATCTAATGCTTTCATGAAGACTTTTAATCCAAATACAACATCTTCTGGATTTTCAAGCATTAATCTATGGTCAGCTGTTAAATAGGGTTCACACTCTGCACCATTTAATATAACGACATCTATTTTTTTATCTGGTGGTGGTGATAACTTTACATGCGTTGGGAATGTCGCTCCTCCCATACCAACTATTCCTGCTTCTTTTATTATCCCGACTATATCTTCTTTGCTCAAACTCTCTAATTCGCCTTTTGGCTTAACACTTTCGTGTTTTTCTTCTAAGAAATCGTTTTCTATTGAAATACATACCCCCGTTCCTCCAGGAACTTCATATTCTTTTATTGCTATTACTTTCCCTGATACTGATGAATGTACATTACAAGAAACAAATCCTTGTTGTTCACCTATTTTTTGTCCTACTTTAACCAAATCACCTACTTCAACAATCGGCTTTGATGGCGCTCCAATATGTTGTTGAATAGGTATATATACTACCTTAGGACTTTCTGCTTTTTCAATAGATTTTTGATTAGAATACTCCTTTCTATACTGAGGATGTATACCTCCCTTAAAGGTTAAGAGTTTCATTTTTTTACCCCTTTCTATATAAATTCAAACCACTTACTTACACTTTAATATAAGTATACTATATTTACTTTAAAAACTTAACAATTGTTAAAAAAATATCTGAATTTAACGTATTTTTATACTTTTCAGTTTTTTAAATAAAAAAAGGTTGTTATAAAACAACCTTTTTATGCTCCCCCTATAGAATTGATAAATGAAAAATATCCTTGCATTGAAGATAAATATAAACTTTCACTCATATTATAATTTTTCTCATTTGCAGATTTTGATGCCATATCAATTTTTTCATTTACATCTTTTGTGTACTTTATTAAATTATTTTTAAACACATTCATCTTAGAATAATCAATTTTCTCAGCTTCTTTTTGTATATCTGATATTATTTGTTTTCTATTTGTTAAAAGAGTATTATATTCTTTTAAGTCTATATTTTCTTTATTTTTAGACCAAAATTTAGATTCTTCTTCAAAGTTTTTTATTAAGTTATTTAATTCATCCGATATATTTGCTATATAAGAATATTTACTAGTATATTCTAATGATAATACAGGAGCTTCCATTTGTGATATAAATGCATCTGGAAATACAGTTTTTATTTGTTCTATATGAGTTCTAGTCACATCTTTATTAAAAGATGCATAGGTTTGAACTTTTCTAGCTCCATCTATTTCTATCACTGAAGAAGGTATTTTATTTTCTACTAATTGTGCTTCTATCTTATCCATATCTTTATCGTCTTTAACGGAAGCTACCTGAATAGTATAAATATTCCATCCATCTGTTTTTGCTACTTTAACAACTTCATTACTCTCTTCATTTATAACTTTATCTTCAACTTCTTTTTCCACTTTTTCAGATTTTTTTTTCTCTTCTGCATCTTCATTTATTTCCTCTTTTTGTAATCCATAATCCTCATAACTTAAAAATTTATCTTTTTTCGGAAAAAAATTGTCCAATTTTAAAGATAATATTTTTTCAGATAAACTTCCTATAATATTACTATCTTTAACTTTTATATATCCATATCCACCGATCAAACATAAGCTTGCTATAATTGAAATTATTTTTATTATATTTGTCTTACGTCTTTTATTAAATCCCCTGTAAATTGTCTTTCTCTTATTCATTAGTTTGTCCCCCCTAAAAGTATTATTAATAATATATATTTTTATAATTATTAATTTATGATTATTTATCATATTTTTTTAAAATAAAAAAACTACACCTATTATATTTAATATCTTAAGCATAGCCTTATATTTTTATCTTCGCTATTATTGGATAATGATCAGACATATTTTTTATTAAAACTTCATAATCTAAAATTTCTATTTTAGGTGATACAAGTATATAATCTATTCTATCTAGCCCAGTAGCAAAAGTTAATATATTTGCTTTATCTAATTCCTTTGCTACATCTTTTAATATTTTCTCATCTAAAGACATACTACCTTGGTTAAAATCTCCAACTACTATATATGGATCATTACCTAACTTATTTATAAAATCTACCAGTTGATTAAGTTGCATTTCTCTTTCTTCTTCTCCAAGACCCAAATGTACATTTATGATATTTAATTTTCTACCTTTGACACTAACTACCGTATGTAACATACCTCTTTGCTCTCTTTCACTAGTTAAATAAATATGATTTTCACTTTTTATAGGGTATTTTGAATATGTTACTAGTCCATAGTTTAGTCCTAAACCTACCACATTAGCAGCAAAATGGGAGTGCATTTTTAGTTCGTCTTTGAAACTGCTTACCTGAAAACCTGCATTAGCAGATTCATTAACTTCTTGAAGACATATTACATCTGCATTTGAAATTCTTAAGAAATCAATTATGTCAAAGAGAGTAGGAAACATGTCTTTATTTAATCCACTATGAATATTATAACTAACAATCTTTATTTCTTTTTTAGGTGGAAAACAACTCATTTCAAAAACAAAGCTTGTGATAATTAATAAGATTATTAAACATAATTTTTTTATGCGTATACGTCATCAACTCCTCATTTGATTTCTTTTATATTATATGCTATTTTCAAAATTAAAGACGCTTTATAAGCGCCTTCAATTCTACATTATTCTATTTGTTTTTTAGAAATTTTCTCCTTCATAATATAATTTATTACTTTTCTTCTTATATCTTCTGCTCCATCTTCATCTGTTATCTTTATATCTAGTAATTTTGCTATAGATCTCATATCATTTCTTGCTTTTGATTTATAACTTTCTATTAAATCTGATTTTATTTTTTCTGGTTCTAGTATATACTCATTTTCTCCTCTTTTATATGAAAAATACTTTTTAGAATATTCATTTCTATTGGAATATATATGAGTAGACACTTTTCTTAGCATTTGATTGTATGAGTTTTTCATATTTACATTTATACCTAAATATCTTGCAAACTTTACTAATTCATTTTTAGATTTAAATATTTCCTCAGATTTTATAGTTTTTGCAACTGAAGAAATACTTTCTTGATATGCACCCTTTTTTAAAACCCTCAAATAGTTTTTATTTACGCCTATACCCTGAGTTACTTTTTTAATATTTTCACTTATTATTTTATCAACATTTCCCTCAAAGTACTTCTGTACTCCTTTTTTGGATACATTACTATCAAGTTCTTTTTGGGCCATATCAAGTATCATTCTTCTTAAATTTTCTTTATATCCTCTTTCATCCATGATACTCCCCCCTTACTTATTTATATTATATTCAAACTTTAAAAAAAATGTGAGTTACCTCCTTGGCCAAATTTCATAATATAATTATATATACGCCGAATATACTTTTCCTATTTAAAACTATATTTCTTTTCGATATATATGATTTATTATTAGTTGTATATTTATGCGTATATATAATTTGAGTATGGACATACTATTAAAGTAAAATCAAACATACTCAATCTCCCCCATTTTAGACTTCTATTATTTTCCCCCAATAGAAGTCTTTTTTTATACCCTTAAATAATTATAAAAATAAGAACTAGCAATTTTGCTAGTTCTTATTTTTATAATTATTCAATTCCTTTTAATTCAAATCCTAACTCTTCTATTACTAAACTTAGTTCCTCTTTAGTAACCATATCTTCCATTTCAACTATTGCATATTTTCCATCTAAATTAACGTCTATTACTTGTACACCTTTTATATCTTCTGTAAGCGCTGTTTTTAGATGGTTTACACAATGTCCACAGCTCATACCATCTATCAGTAATTTTTTTTGCATATACATATACCTCCTTATATACCCTATGCAGGTATTATAACATATTTTAATTAGTAAGTGTATTATGTATTTTTATAATTTGGTGCGGAAAGCGGGACTTGAACCCGCACGAGTATATACTCGCTACCCCCTCAAGATAGTGCGTCTGCCGATTCCGCCATTCCCACATATACTTTATAATATAAAGGATATGCGTTTTAAATTTGCAAGTCAACAATTTTATTAATAAATATTTCAATATATAAATTTAACTTATATTGTATTTATTGTTTATCTTTCATAGTTAAATTTATTATTCCTTCATATATATCAAAATCATTTGGGGCTCTTTCACCTTGTATCCTTCTATTAGTAACTATATAATCATCTCTAATTGCTAAGCTAATAAATATTACATTAGCATTTATATATTTTTGTATTGATTTATATATATCTTCTATCTGTGACTGTGTAGTTGCATTTGATAAAGAGTCCATATAATTACTTAATTTTTCATCACTATACCCTGAATTTTCAATTATATTTCTAGTATCTGGTACAATAGATAGTTCCCATCCAACTAAAGCTAAATCGTAATTTTTAGAATTTATAGCATCTTGTAAATCTTTATCTTCTAACTCTTCAACTGTAGATTTAATACCTATCGCTTTTAGATTTTCACCTATTATATTAGCTGATTTAACCCTTTCTGTGTTGTTTTTATTCACAATAATTTTTAAATTTAATTTAGAAATATTCTCTTTATTAATTTCTTTACCTGTTGAACTTTTATCTGTTTTTATATTTAAATTTTTAGATGAATTTAATTGATTATCCTTTTGTTCATTATTAGTAGTATCTCCTGAATTTTGTATCTGTTCACCTTTTATTGGGTTAACTTTATTAAGATATTCCTTTGCTTTGTCTTTATTATAATCTACAAATTTTATATCCTTATTGTAATACTTCGAATTTGAATTAAGAGGGAAGTTTATCAATTTAGCATCCCCCATATATCCTTCTTCTACTATTTTTTCTCTATTTATAGCATGTGCTATTGATTTTCTAAAATTAACATCTCTTAATAATGGATTATTATAATTAAAAATTAAATTTTCATAATCTCTTCCTTCATATTTTGTAATATTAAATTCTTTTTCATAAAATTTACTTAAATCATTTAATGATACACCTGTTATATCACTATCTAATGCCATAACCATAGAAACTTGAGCTTCTTCATCAGGTACTATTCCTACTTTTATGTCTTTTATAGTATTCGGTAGTTTATCATAGTAATCTTCATTTCTAGTCAATATCATTCCATCTCGTTCTTCATATTTTTCTATTTTATAAGGACCGCTTCCTATTAAATTTTTCTTATAATCATTTATATCTTTACCTGCTACTGAGCCTAGTTTAGATTGCGGTACTATAGGAAATATTAATGTATCTACTGAGAAAGCATATTTTTCTTTAAAGTTAATTGTAAATTCACTATTGTTTGCTATAGATACAGATGATATATTTTGTGCTAATACATTATATGGGCTATCTATGTTTTTTTGTATTAAATCTACACTAAATTTCACATCTTTAGATGTTACTATAGATCCATCATGCCATTTTGCATTTTTTAGTTTAATATCTATACTCATACCATCTTGAGATATACCATACTCTTGAACTAGTTGTGGTACTACATTATAATTTTCATCTATTGTGAATAAACCATCATAAATCATATTTGTTATATATCCTACAGATTTGTCTTTATTTAATATTGGATTTATTGTCGTTGGTTTCACCATAGTTAAATTTATATATTCTGAATTTATGCTACTTTTATCTGTATCTTTGTTTTGTCCACTTTCTATTTTATCACTACATCCAATTACCATAATCGATATTGCTAATATTATGGATAAAATCTTTAATCTTTTCATTAGTTTGTTCCTTTCTTGCTATATATCTTATTGTAATTTTCATAATTCTTTTTTACTTTTTCTACATAATTTGAAGTTTCTTTAAATGGTATAGTATGTAATATTTTTCCATAATCAGTATACTTATTATCATCTAACCATTTATTAACATTTCCTGAACCTCCATTATATGCCGCTATAACTAAATCTAATCTTCCAAACTCTTTATAGAGTTTATTTAAATACCAACACCCAATTTTTATATTTATTTCCGGATTTAAAATATCTATTTCGTCTAATTCTAACTCTTCTATTGCCCAGTCTCTAGTTATATCACTTATCTGCATTAATCCCTTAGCACCTTTGTAAGATATTGCATCTTTTTTAAACTTACTTTCTGCTTTTATAACACTATATACTAAATTTTCGTCTACATTAAACTCTTCGGAATATTTTTCTACATAGTAAGAATATTTTTTAGGATAAATTAATTTATGTATTGTCTTTTTTTCAATTAAAACCGCTACAAATAAAATTATTAAAATGGATAGAATTATTAATATCTTTTTCTTATTCACACCAATTCTCCTTCATATAAATCATAAAATACTTAGCTTTTATCTTTAATTCTTCAAAAGTTCCCGAATTATTTATTACATAATCTGCATATTTGTTTTTTTCTTCCTGGCTCATTTGAGAATTTATTCTACTTGTAGCTTCTTCTTTTGTACAATTATCTCTATCTTGTATCCTTTTTATCTGTATATCTTTATCACAAGTTACAACTATTAACTTATCTATTATTTCTAAGTATCCACCTTCTATTAATAGTGCTGCATCTATAACTACAATTTTTTTATTACTATTTTTAACCTCTTCTATATTATGTAATATTTTACTTTTAATTTTAGGGTGAGTTAGATTATTTAATTCTACAAGCTTATTCTCATCATTAAAAACTATTCTTCCCAAGGCTTTTCTATCTAAATTTCCATCACTACTTCTTATACCTTCTCCAAAATGGATAAATACCTCTTGTAAAAGGTTTCTATCTTCAAATATTTGTCTAGCTATTATATCTGCATCAATTATTTGAAAATCACTTTCTTTAAAGATATCAGATAAGCTACTTTTACCACAACCTATGTTTCCTGTAAGACCTAATATTAACACTATTCCACCTACTTTGCTTCATACCAAGAATATCCTATATTTAAATCTACATCTAAATGAACATCCATAGCAACTGCATTTTCCATTTCTTCTTTAACTATTACTTTCACTATATCTACTTCTTCCTCTATTGCTTCAACAATCAGCTCATCGTGCACTTGTAATATAAGTTTAGATTTCAAATTTTTTTCTTCTAACTTTTTATAAACATTTACCATTGCTATTTTTATTATATCTGCAGCACTACCTTGAATAGGTGCGTTCATAGCAAATCTTTTCCCACGATTCCTTTCCATGAAATTACTTGATTTTATTTCTGGTATGTACCTTCTTCTATTAAAAATAGTAGTTACATATCCATCTTGTGTAGCTTTTTCTATAGTTTCGTCCATGTATTCTTTTATTTTATTATATTTATTAAAATAACTTTCGATATATTCTTTAGCTTGCTTAACTGATATATTAAGATCATCAGCTAATCCAAAATCACTTTTACCATATACTATCCCAAAGTTTACTGCTTTTGCAGCACTTCTTAGTTCGTCTGTAACATCTTCCATATTTACATTAAATACTTGAGATGCTGTTTTTGTATGAATATCTTCATTGTGCTTAAATGCTTCTATCATATTTTCATCTTCACTCATTTGAGCTAACACTCTAAGTTCTACTTGTGAATAATCTGCATCTACTAGCTTAAAGCCTTCATCTGCTATAAATACTTTTCTTATATTTCTTCCCATTTCAAGCTTTATAGGTATATTTTGAAGATTAGGCTCTGTAGAAGAAATTCTTCCTGTTGTAGTTATCGTTTGATTAAATGATGAATGTATTTTATTGCTTATTGGGTTTATTATTCCTAATAAACCTTCTACATAAGTCGAATTTAATTTAACTATTTGTCTATACTCCGTAATTTTATCTATTATAGGATTTTTATCCCTTAATTTTTCTAGTACATCTGCATTAGTTGAATATCCAGTCTTCGTCTTTTTAATCACAGGTAACTCTAATTTTTCAAATAATATTACTCCTAGTTGTTTCGGAGAATTTATATTAAATTGTTCTCCCGCCATTTCGTATATTTCTTGCTCTACTTTTTTTATTACTTCTTTAAATTCAGTCCCTAGCTCATGTAATTTTTCTTTATCTACTTTTATACCCTCATATTCCATCTCTCCTAATACTTCAACTAGGGGCATCTCTACATGATAAAACAGACCATCCATATTCATTTCATTTAAATGTTCTTCCATCATAGGAAATACATTATATACAGTATTTATTACTTGAGATATGTGTTCACTTAATTCTTCAAATTCTAAATCTTGATATTTTTTAGCTTTTACACCCTTGCCTAATAGTTCTTCTCCTGAACTTACTTTTCTCGTTAAATATTTCATTGCTATTGCGCTACATTCATAAGATGTAGATGAAGTTGAATCTATCAAGTATTCTGCTATAGTTATATCAAAATTCATATTTTCTAACTTTATTCCATATGGTCTTAAGGCTATATAATCATCTTTTAGATTATATCCAAATTTTTTAATTTCGTTACTAGAGAGTATAACTTCTAATTTATTTATTTCGCTCTCTGATAAATAATATATATTTGTTCCATCTATACTTACAAACATATTCATTATATTTTTTTCTAAAATATTGCCTTCTCTTTTAACTGTCTTTAATATTATTTTATTATTTTCATTTACTTCTTTTATAAATTTATCTATATTTTCTAGCTTTTGTACCTCTAATTGTATTGGTTCTTCTTTTACTTCTTCACCTCCATCTAAATCAATAACTCTCGGAATTAAACTTGTAAATCCTAAATATCTAAAAAATTCTACAACACTTTCTTTATTAAACTCTCCGTATTCTAAATTGTCTAAATCAAATTCTATTGGAACATCTCTTATTATCGTGGCTAATCTTTTGCTCATTATAGCTAGGTCTTTATTTTCTTCTATCTTATTTTTTATACTTCCTTTTAAATTCTCTATATTCTCAATTATACCCTCAATATTTGAATATTCTTTTATAAGTTTTATACCTGTTTTTTCACCGATACCTGGTACCCCTGGTATATTATCTGATTTATCTCCCATAAGGCCTTTTAAATCTATAAACTGTGTTGGAGTCATTTCATATCTTTCCATTACTGAATCAAAATCATATTCTTCTACTTCTACGATACCTTTTTTAGTTATTAAAGTAGTTGTTTTGTGTGATGCAAGTTGGATGGCATCTTTATCTCCAGTTACTATGTATACTTTGTATCCATTTTCTTCTCCCAATTTAGAAACTGTTCCTATTATATCATCAGCTTCGTATCCATCAATTTCTAATCTATTTATATTAAACTTATCTAGTAATTCTTTTAATGGGTCAAATTGAACTCTTAACTCATCAGGCATTTTCTTTCTTCCTGCTTTATACTCTTCAAATTCTAAATGTCTAAAGGTAGGCGCTTTTCTATCAAAAGCAACACTTATATGAGTAGGCTTATATGTATCTATAATTTTAAATAACATTGTTGTGAATCCATAAATGGCATTTGTCTTTAACCCTCCTTTATTGTTCATCTCTGGCAATGCATAAAATGCTCTATTTATTATTGAGTTTCCATCTATTATAATTAATCTTTTGTCCAAATTCATCACTCCTACTACTTCTCTATTTTTTTATTTATAGTTATTATATACCAATATTCTATTATTTAATATTACCACAATATTAAAAGTATATTAATACTAAATATATTGCAAATATTTAATTAATTTGGTATAATGTATATATGTTAATTTTTTTGCCGGATTGGTGGAATGGCAGACGCGACGGACTCAAAATCCGTTGGTAGCAATACCGTGCGGGTTCGAGTCCCGCATCCGGCACCAATGAGTATTTGCAAGAGTTCTAATCATTTTGATTGGAACTCTTTTATTTTGCAAAAAAAGATAAATAAAAATCCTAGAAGTTACCTAGGATTTTATTATTTTACAAGGATTTTTTAAAGTTTTATACATTAAGTATATATACAATATGTCAAATATTTGAATTAATGCAATTATAAAAAGTTCTGTAGTAGTTGATGGTAGAGCTTTACTAAACTTTAATATAGCAATAGTTAAAGTCCCAACCCATTTGAATATACCTATAAGTACAGACTGGCCTTTAGTGTTACCTCTATACAAAAGCATTGATACAAATAATATTGACATAAGTAGATTTTGTAAATTGGCAATAAATCCAGAAGCTTGTTCTATACTATTTTGATATAATGAAGCAAAATCATTTACTGATAATATCATGAAAATAGTAGAAAATATTATAGATATTATAGATAAAGTATAAAAGAATTTTTTGCCTATAAGATCTTTATATTTAAATTCCTTATATCCATATTTGAAAAAAATACATAATATGACCAAATCAAGAATTAACCATATTAAAAATATAATACGAGCTACTAAAAAGTTTTCAGGTGGATATATAAAACAAAAGGTAAATTCCCAAGCTAAATTAAGATAAATAGCAAAAAATGGCATACCATATGTTTTATCTTTAAAACTTTTAGCTATTATTAACATATAAGTTATAATCCAAAAAACACCACATAGTATTTTAAGGTAAAGTTCTATATTCAAAAAATCCCCCCCTATTAAGGGTATTCATTTACCTCTTTATTAATGTCTATTACTCATTTGCCTGTATATACTATTATTCTCCCACAATTATAACACGTTTTCTTACGAAGATTGTTCACCATAAACTAGACCTTCCTTTGCTTATCTAGTTTATCAGATTTACCTCTCAACTTTTTTCAATTTTTATTCTACGTTCACGTTCTTCATTAGACATTTTTTGTATTGAAAACATCGCACTTACTGTTGGTCTTGCCATATTAAATACCTATCCTTTATAATTAAATATCCAAAAAAATCTCATTGCGGGTTCGAGTCCCACATCTGATACCAATAATTATTTGAAATGCTAAAAAAGATGAGTGATTGTATAATCACTCATCTTTTTTATTGATTATCTATTTAATCTTTTTTCTTAACTTTATGATATAACTTATCCGTCTTAGTTTTATTAGTTCCACTATCTCTAGCTCCAACATGTAATCCATCTTCTATTCCTAGCTCTGATCCATGTTCAAAATACATTTTTCTCATTTCTGCTTTAGTCTTCGGTCTATCTTTTAGTCTATTCTTATTATTGTCCATTGAAATTAATCCTCCTATAAATACTTTTGTATTTAAGATTAATTTATCCAAAAATATATTAAATATAATATTTTTTATATTAAGTCTTTTTTAATTCTTATGAAGTGTGCTATATACTCCACTTTTTTGTATTAATTGCTGATGATTGCCTCTTTCTTCTATACCTTTATCTGTTAATACTATTATCTCATCTGCATTTTTTATTGTTGTTAATCTATGAGCTACTATTAAATTTGTTCTATCTTTACTTAATTCTTCTAATGATTCTTGTATTTCTCTTTCAGTTACGTTATCGAGAGCTGATGTTGCTTCATCAAGAATTATTATTGGAGGATTTTTAAGGAATATTCTAGATATAGATATTCTTTGTTTTTGACCACCTGATAATTTAACTCCTCTTTCTCCTATATAAGTGTCATATCCATTTGGTAATGATATTATGAAATCGTGTATTCTAGCTTTTTTAGCAGCTTCTATAACTTCTTTGTCTGTAGCATTTGGATTTCCTATAAC